>JAIRSA010000225.1 GCA_031255695.1 Eubacteriales Family XIII. Incertae Sedis bacterium
GCCATCGCCCGCCAGATCCTGAAGGAGATACGCGCCAGGCTGCAGTTCCTGGTGGACGTGGGCCTTGACTACCTCACGCTGGCACGCGCGGCAAGCAGCCTCTCCGGCGGCGAGTCGCAGCGCATACGGCTGGCCACTCAGATAGGCTCCAGCCTCGTCGGCGTCATGTACATACTGGACGAGCCCAGCATAGGGCTCCACCAGCGCGACAACGCCAAGCTGCTCATGACGCTGAGGAGCCTGACGGATCTCGGCAACACCCTCATCATCGTCGAGCACGACGAGGATACGATGTACGCGGCGGACCACATTATAGACATCGGCCCCGGCGCAGGCGTGCACGGCGGCGAGATTGTGGCCGAGGGCACGATCGACGACATAAAGGCCTCGGAGGGCTCCATAACCGGCCAGTACCTGACAGGCCGGCTGCGGATAGAGACCCCCAGCGAGCGGCGCCCCGGCAACGGCAAGTCCGTAAAGGTCATAGGCGCTGCCGAAAACAACCTTAAGGGCATTGACGTGAGCTTCCCGCTCGGCACCTTCACATGCGTCACGGGTGTGTCAGGCTCCGGGAAAAGCAGCCTCGTCAATGAGATCCTGTACAAGCGCCTGGCCCACGACATCAACCACGCCAGGGGCCAGGCCGGCGCGCACCGGGGCATCGAGGGCATAGAGCACGTGGACAAGGTGATTGACATAGACCAGTCGCCCATAGGGCGGACGCCCCGCTCCAACCCCGCCACGTACACCGGGGTATTCACGCCGATACGCGACCTCTTCGCGAGCCTGCCCGAGGCGAAAATGCGCGGCTACCAAAAGGGGCGGTTCAGCTTCAACGTGAAGGGCGGCAGATGCGAGGCCTGCAGCGGCGAC
Organism: Eubacteriales Family XIII. Incertae Sedis bacterium; assembly: GCA_031255695.1. GTDB lineage: Bacteria > Bacillota > Clostridia > Peptostreptococcales > Anaerovoracaceae > JAISED01. The sequence continues at coordinate 874 of JAIRSA010000225.1, forward strand.
GGCATCATCAAGATAGAGATGCACTTCCTGCCCGACGTATACGTCCCCTGCGAGGTCTGCAAGGGCCGGCGCTACAACAGGGAGACGCTTGAGGTCAAATACAAGGGCAAGAACATATTCGACGTGCTGGACATGAACGTGAACGAGGCCGCCGAATTTTTCGCCAACATCCCGGTCATCATACGGCAGCTTGAGACCCTGCGCGAGGTCGGTCTGGGCTATATAAAGCTGGGGCAGCCCTCGACGCAGCTTTCGGGCGGGGAGGCGCAGCGCGTCAAGCTGGCGTCCGAGCTATCCCGGCGCGGTTCCGGCAAGACCGTCTACATACTCGACGAGCCGACGACGGGGCTTCATTTCGCGGATGTGGATCGCCTCCTGTCCGTCCTGGACAAGCTTGTGGACAATGGCAATACCGTCATTGTCATAGAGCACAACCTTGACGTCATCAAGCGGGCCGACCATATCATAGACCTCGGCCCAGAGGGCGGCGACAAGGGCGGCGAGGTCATTGCCTGCGGGACGCCCGAAGAGATAGCCGCCGAGCCAAAATCTTATACGGGAGAATTCTTGAAAAAGGTTTTAAAACAGCACAGAATCTGATAAAATAATTCTTATATTATTTTAATGGCGTTCGGCTTTGGCATGCGGCGCCTGTAAATGGCGTTCGGCTTTGGCAGACGGCGCCTGTAAATGGCGTCTGGCTTTGGCACACGGCGCCCGGAAATGGCGTCTGGCTTTGGCTCGTGGCGCCTGTAAATGGCGTTCGGCTTTGGCTCGTGGCGCCTGTAAATGGCGTGGGCCACGCCAGTATTAGCTGTAACGGAACCTCACGCTGACTGTGGAGGCAGGCGTATGCGAGAAACCCAATCCAATATGACCATGCTCACCGACTTCTATGAGCTGACTATGATAAACGGCTATTTCGAAAGCGGGGTATCCGAGCAGATAGCGTATTTCGATCTGTTCTTCAGGTCTATACCGGACAAGGGCGGCTTCGCCATCGCCGCTGGGCTCGAACAGGCTATAGAGTACCTTCAGAACCTGAAATTTACGGCTAAAGACATCGAATTCCTGCGTACCAAGAAGATCTTCAAGGAGGGTTTCCTTGATTATCTGAGGAATTTCAAGTTTACATGCGATATGTGGGCAATACCGGAGGGGACACCGATCTTCCCCGGCGAGCCGCTGATAACGGTGAAAGGCCCCATCGCCCAGGCGCAGTTTGTCGAGACAATGCTCCTGCTGCTGATCAACCACCAGAGCCTCATTGCCACAAAGGCCAACCGCATAGTGCGGGCGGCCGGCGGCCGGGGCGTGATGGAGTTCGGCACACGCAGGGCGCACGGGGCATCCGCTGCGATCTACGGGGCGCGGGCCGCTTACATCGGCGGCTGCGTGGGGACCGCCTGCACCATTACCGATAGGGATCATGGAATAGAATCCCTTGGCACCATGGCCCACAGCTGGGTGCAGATGTTCCCCAGCGAATACGAGGCTTTCAGGAAATATGCCGAGATATACCCCGACAACTGCACGCTGCTCGTGGACACCTACGACGTGCTGAAGTCGGGCATACCGAACGCGATCCGCGTTTTCGGCGAGACCAACCCCAAGAAGATGGGGATCCGGATAGACAGCGGCGACATGACCTACCTCAGCAAGGCGGCCAGGAGAATGCTTGATGCGGCCGGGTTCAGCGAATGCTCGATAGTGGTCTCGAACTCGCTCGACGAATACGTGATCCGCGACGTGATCTCCCAGGGCGCCAAGATAGATTTCTTTGGCGTCGGCGAGCGGCTGATCACTTCCAAGTCCGATCCGGTCTTCGGCGGGGTCTATAAGCTGGCGGCGATGGATGTGGGCGGCGTATGCGTCCCCAAGATGAAGATCAGCGAGAATGTAGGCAAGATCACCATACCCGGATTCAAGCGCGTATTCCGGCTCTACAGCAAGCGCGACAACCGTGTGGTGGCCGACGTGATCGCGCTCAACCACGAGAGCATACCTGACGATGGGTATTTTGAGATATTCGATCCGGCCTTCACCTGGAAACGCAAGCGGCTGACCGATTTTTACGCCAAGGATCTGCGGGTGCAGGTCTTCGACAAGGGCAGGCGCGTCTACGATTCGCCCGATATAGACAGCATACAGGCGTACTGCAAGGCGCAGATCGACACCCTATGGGAAGAGTCATTGAGGTTCGAGAACCCTCCCATCTATTATGTCGATCTCTCAAGAGAGCTCTGGCACCTGCGCAGCAAGCTCATTGCCGAGTACAGCAGCGCATTCGAATAGTTATAGGGCAAGGCGTGGGCTTCTCCGATGCCCGCGTGCAGAAAGTGAGGTGATCTATATGCGCGACAAATTCCCCATTATGAAGACTTATGAGCCAAAACAGAAGCCAGATCCCGACAACCTGGAATTCGGGACAGTATTCACCGATCATATGTTCCTCATGGACTATGACGAGGCCGCCGGATGGTATGACGGCCGCATCGTGCCCTACAGCCCGCTGCGCCTTGACCCTGCAGCGGCCGTCCTGCATTACAGCCAGGAGATATTCGAGGGGCTCAAGACCTACAAGGCCCCGGACGGGGGCCTACGGCTGTTCCGCCCGGACATGAACGCCAAAAGGATGAACCGGTCGGCGGCTCGTGTCTGCATGCCGGCTATAGACGAAGGGCTCTTTGTCGACGCGATCAAGACGCTGGTCTCGCTGGAAGCCGATTGGGTGCCCGACAAGCCCGGCACATCTTTGTATATACGGCCTTTCATGATCGCCACGGAGCCTTTCCTCGGCGTAAGGCCATCCAAGCAGTATATATTCTCGATAATCCTCTGCCCAGTAGGCCCCTACTACAAGGGCGGGATCGCGCCGACGAAGATATTTGTGGAAGATGAGTACGTGCGTTCCGTCGTTGGCGGCACAGGCACCGCAAAAGTGGGCGGCAACTACGCCGCAAGCCTTAAATCCCAGGTCAAGGCCCATAGCCTAGGTTTCTCGCAGGTCCTGTGGCTTGATGGCGTTGAGCGCAGATATGTCGAAGAGATCGGCACTTCGAACGCCTTCTTCGTGATCGGCGGCGAGGTGTTCACCGCCCCCCTCGGCGGCAGCATATTGCCGGGCATCACCAGGGACACCGCCATCACCCTGCTCAAGGATTGGGGGATCACGGTGCGCGAAGAGCGTTTCACCATCGATGAAGTGTACAAGGCCTTCGACGACGGCAAGCTTTCCGAGGTCTTCGCGACCGGCACCGCGACCGTGATCTCGCCCGTCGGCCATATGCGCTGGAAGGATAAGGAAATCGTTATAAACGGCGCCGAGATCGGCGAGCTGTCCCAGCGTCTTTACGATGGGATCACCGACATCCAGACTGGCGCTGCGGCAGACAAGTTCGGCTGGACCGTCGGCATCTGAGAGGCTGCGCAGGGAGGGGCGGCGCCATTCACGCGGCCTCCAGCGATGGATGCCGCACGGCTGGCTGACTGGCAGGGCTGGCTGAGCCATTCACGCGGCCTCCAGCGGCGTACCGCGCAGCAGGCTGGCCGCCCGTGCGCAGGCAGGCATCCACATGGCCGCCTGGCAGGGCGCAAATTGACGCGGATCAGGGATAGGGGTAGATATGACAGGAGCGGAAGCAATTATCAAGAGTTTGGAAAGGGAGGGCGTCGAGTATATCTTTGGATATCCCGGCGCCACCATAGCCCCTTTTTATGACGAGCTCTCAAGATCGGAGATAAAGCATATACTGGTCCGGCATGAGCAGCATGCCGGGCACGCCGCCAGCGGCTACGCGCGCATCTCCGGCAAACCCGGCGTGTGCGTCGCCACATCCGGCCCAGGGGCGATGAACCTGCTCACGGCCATTGGCGCGGCCTACATGGACAGCATACCGATGATCGCGGTGACCGGCCAGGTGGACAGCAAGCTTCTTGGAAGGGACGTTTTCCAGGAGGCGGACATTACCGGCGCCTGCGCGTCCATTACTAAATACAGCTATCTGGTGAAGGATGCCGGGTCCATACCGCATATCTTCAAGGAGGCCTTCCATATCGCCGGCACGGGCCGGCCGGGGCCTGTCCTCATAGACATCCCGGTCGATGTGCAGCTGAAGAAGGCGGATTTCGCCTTCCCTGACAATATCGAGCTGCGTGGCTACAGACCGACGATCAAGGGGCATGCCGGGCAGATAAAGCGTGTCGCCCAGGCCTTGTCCAATGCCGAGTCGCCGCTCGTCTGCGTGGGCGGCGGCGTTTTTTCGAGCCGTGCGCAGGATGCGCTGCGGCATTTCATCGAGAGCCTGAACATACCTATGGTCTCTACATTGATGGGCATAGGCGCCATACCGTCCTCCCACCCCCTCAACCTGGGCATGGTCGGGACGCATGGCCGCTCGCTCGCCAACAGGGCCGTCGGCAAGGCTGACATACTGCTTCTCCTAGGGGCGCGCGTCTCCGACAGGGCGGTGCTGCT
>JAIRSA010000046.1 GCA_031255695.1 Eubacteriales Family XIII. Incertae Sedis bacterium
GGCAGCTACAGGATCAGCAGGAGCAGCTTCGTCGGCAACAGCAACGCAGGAGGGCCCGGCGGCGCTGTGAGCCTTAGCCAGGGCACAGAATTCGTGATCGACAGATCCAGCTTCGCGGGCAACTACGTGACAGCGGATGCCGCAGGCGGCGCCATCTACGGCGCATCCTTGGACGGCGCCACGCTGCGCGTCAGCGGCTGCGTGTTCACAGGCAACGAAGCCAGATATACCGGCGCTTCGGCAGCCAATTCCGACGGCGGCGCCATTGCCATCATAGGCGCTTCGGGCGCAGGGGCTGCCGTCGAGATATACGGGTGCAGCTTCAAGGACAACCGCGCAGGCGACGACGGCGGCGCAGTGATGCTGGAAGGCCCTGCATTGCGGGCGCGCATAGTGAACAGCACATTCAGCGGCAACAGCTGCGCAGGCGCGCTCGACACAGCAGCCGGCGGCCACGACGGTTCCGGCGGCGCGGTCAAGCTCTTGTCCATGCAGCAGTCCGAAATCGTGCACTGCACATTCTACGCGAACGAGGCGGCGCTCGGCATAGGCGGCAACCTAGGCGGAGGGGGCGCAGTCGCCTGCCAGGCGGGGCCAGGCGGGGCGGGCGCGCCGGTGCTCGTGAACAACATTTTTATAGCGAACATATCGACGCCTGCGGGCAGGGGCAATGTGTATCTTGCGCCAGGATGCGACGCAGGCGCTGCAAATACAGGCAATGTGGGGCTGGACAACGGCATGCCGGGCTTTTCGAACGGGGAGTCGCCAGCCGACGGCATAATCGCGGCGGAGCTCTTCGCCGACATAGAGGCCGGGCGGGCACTGCCGCACTACTACGGCGAGCCCGTCGGATCCAGCGGAAATACGGTACAGCGTTTCTGCTACATTGTAGGCCCGCGGATAGACGAGATGTACGCCTTGGGCCAGAGGCCAGCCTACCGGGAAGACATACCGGACGATGCCTTGGGCATGCGCCGGGATCGCGAACCAAGCGCCGGCGCGGCGGAGAACCATTGGATAAAGTACGATCCGGGTTCTGCCAAAGGAGGCTTCTGGGCATCGGCGCCAAGCGGCGCAGTGAAGGCGCTGAGATCGGATGCATACTACTTCAGCTGGAAGGAGGGCGAGCCGGGGCTGACGGCCTTGTTGGGCAGCTTCCTTGGAGCGCCAATGCCAGGCGCGGCCTTCATGGGATGGCAGAGCGACCAGCCGGAAGACCCCGCAGCTGCGGAACCGCAGTATCCGACAGTTTTGCCGGGCGACGATGTAAAGGCTTCGAAACAGACATATACCGCCATATGGCGGATCGGATATAAAGTGGAATTTGACCTTAGATACGGCGGCCTGATGCTTGCGCCGCTGACGGATGTACCGGCCGGAAGCACCATAAGCGCGCCTTCGGCGCCCGCGAGGCCAGGGTACACATTCACCGGATGGCGCAAAGGCGCGGGGGCAGACGCCGCCGGCTGGTCATTCGACATAGATACAGTAAATGCAGATACAGTCCTGTACGCATCATGGGTTTGGAACCCCGGGGTTGGCAGCGGAGACGCCTCGAACCCCGGCGCACGGCCAGGCGGAAGCACTGGATCAAGCACAGGCCCAAGCGGCGGCGCCCCTGTAGGCACAGGCACAGCCGATCAGGGCCAGGGCGCTACGCAGCCCGACACAGCAGGGCAGGCAGATCCGCAGGCGCCAGATCCGCAGACCCCAGCGCCGACAGATCCGCAGACCCCGGCGCCCGTAGGCCCGCAGGCCCCGGCAGTGCCGGATGCGGTGCCCGAAACGCCGCCTGTCGTAGAGTATCCGGTCTCAGATCAAGTATACACAGGCAATGCGGGCACAACAGCCAGCAATGCCGGCAGCAACAGCAACAATAGCAGCGGCAACAATGCCGGCACTGCCGCCACAGGCGCGGGCAGTGGGGCCAGCGTCATTGGCGCCGGCAATGCCGATAGCGCCGGCGGCGACGAAAGCGATGGCGAAGAAGGCATCTATGGAGGCGCCTTCGGTTTCCAGACGGAACCGCCTGTTGAACAGCCGGGTCTCGGAGGCCTTGGCGGGAGCGATATAACAGAAACGCCGTTTACGCCGCCAACATCTACGGAGAGCGATGCCGGCTCATTGATCCCTGAGTTCACATCCACGACGGAAGACTATACGCTGCCGCAGACCTTGAGGCTGGTCTTCAACAATCTGCCGGCGCTCCTGCATAGCCGCTATGGAGATGACATACCTATCATCAGCGTATTTGAGGCCAGGGTGCCGCTGGTCGGGAGGAACGGGGAGATAGCCCTTTCGTTCCTGAACTGCCTGCTCATGATATTGGCCCTGCTCCTGCCCGTCCTGGTATTCTTTGGAAACTTGAGGAAGAGGCGCGAACAGACGGAACTGGGCTACGCTATAGAAAAGGGATTTAAGCCACTATGTATTATCTTAGCGATCGGCGCAGGCTTGCTGTCCGTACTGACATTCTTTATCACCCAGGACATCTATGCGCGGGTCATCCTCATAGACAGATGGACAGTGCTCATGGGCATCATATTGCTCATCTCGGCTGTCATGTCGGTGCTGGCCAGATACCAGTCCACAGAGGATAGGATAGGGATTTCATCAACGAAAATAATGTAGCGAAGTATCGGTAGTCTGCATTCTATTACAGAATATCGAAGATATAGATAGTCTAAAATCCATAAACGCAAGTCTGCCGTTTCTTCCCCCGTTGCCTTGGGGTTATAGAACACCGCGTGATCATGAATCCATTAAACCCAGCAACACGCTAGTTTTTGCGTGTATTCTGCGCGGAATGCGCAACATGCAAAATTTGTACGCCATGCATATTTATTAGATATTCAGCAGATATTTGAGAAGAAAGGAATGAGAAATGAAGCAAGAAAAGATTCCGTACAAGATCAACCTCACAGAAAACGAGATCCCCAAATCTTGGTATAATGTCCGTGCCGACATGAAAACCAAGCATAGGCCCATACTCAACCCGGCAACCATGAAGCCGGTCACCCCAGCGGATCTGGCGCCGGTTTTCTGCGACAAGCTTATTTCCCAAGAACTGAACGACAAGGACAGCTGGATCGAGATACCGGAGGAGGTGCTCAACTTTTATCGTATGTACCGCCCCTCCCCCCTTGTGCGCGCCTATTTCCTGGAGAAGGCCCTGGACACGCCAGCGAGGATATACTATAAATATGAAGGCGGCAACACTTCCGGCAGCCATAAGCTGAATTCCGCCATTGCACAGGCATACTACGCCAAGGAGCAGGGCCTGAAGGGCGTCACTACGGAAACCGGGGCCGGGCAGTGGGGGACGGCGCTCTCCATGGCCTGCGGCTATTTCGGGCTGGACTGCAAGGTATATATGGTCAAGGTCTCCTCCGAGCAGAAGCCCTACCGCAAGGCCGTTATGGAGACATATGGCGCCACTGTCACCCCTTCGCCGTCAGACACGACGCAGATCGGCCGGAAGATACTGGCCGACGACCCTGATACGACGGGCAGTCTGGGCTGCGCCATCTCCGAGGCGGTCGAGGCCACGGTGACTACGGAAGGCTACCGCTATGTGCTGGGCAGCGTGCTGAACCAGGTCCTGATCCACCAGTCCGTCATAGGGCTTGAGGCTAAGGCGGCCATAGAAAAATGCGACGAATACCCGGACATCGTCATCGGCTGCGCGGGCGGCGGATCCAACCTGGGCGGGCTCATGGCCCCCTTCATGGCGGACAAGCTGGCCGGCAAGAAAGCGCCGTATTTCATAGCCGTAGAGCCCGCCTCCTGCCCATCCCTGACACGCGGCAAATTCGCCTACGATTTTTGCGACACAGGCAAGGTGACGCCGCTGGCGAAGATGTATACGCTGGGCGCGACCTTCATACCGGCCTCGAACCACGCAGGGGGGCTGCGCTACCACGGCATGAGCCCCATATTGTCGCAGCTGTACCATGACGGCTACCTCGATGAGGCCAGGGCGGTCAAGCAGCGCGATGTATTCGACGCCGCAAAGCTGTTCGCGAAGGTCGAAGGCCTGCTGCCGGCGCCGGAATCGGCGCACGCCATACGTGCAACCATAGACGAAGCGATAAAATGCAAGGAGTCAGGGGAATCGAAAGCCATATTGTTTGGCCTGACGGGCACTGGGTATTTTGATATGGCGGCTTACATGCAGTACAACAGCGGGATGATGGAAGACTATGTCCCGACCGACGCGGACCTGGAGCGCGGCTTTGCAGGCATCCCCGACGTCGTCGAGGCATGAGGCCCCTGGCATGGGGCGCCATATAGGCAGCATAATAGACGATTCGCGGCTGCGCGGGCTTTCTAACGAGGAGGCCATGCGGTATAGCCGCCACATACTGCTCCCCGAAATCGGCGTGAAAGGCCAGGAGCGTCTCAGGGCGGCCAAGGTGCTCCTGGTCGGCGCAGGCGGCCTAGGCTCGCCGCTGGCCCTGTATCTGGCTGCGGCGGGCGTCGGCACGATCGGCATTGTGGACTTCGACATAGTGGAGGCCTCGAACCTGCAGCGGCAGATAATCCATAGCACAGGCGGCATTGGCAAGGCAAAGGCTGCGTCGGCTGGGGAACGGATAAAGAGCCTGAACCCCGATGTGGATGTGGTGGAGCATATGACGCGCCTGACAAGCCGCAATGCGCTGGACATCATCCAGGGCTACGATGTGGTGGCGGACGGCACGGACAACTACCCGACCAGGTATCTTGTAAACGACGCCTGCGTCCTCCTTGGGATACCGAGCGTATACGGCTCGGTCTCCCGCTTCGAGGGGCAGGCCTCCGTGTTTCATCCCAAGGAAGGGCCCTGCTACAGGTGCCTGTACCCCGCGCCGCCCCCGCCGGGGACGGTCCCGGCCTGCGGCGAAGCCGGCGTCATGGGCGTGCTTCCGGGGGTTGTGGGGGCCATACAGGCAGGCGAGGCAATAAAGCTGATCGTCGGCAGCGAAGGCAGCCTGATCGGCAGGCTCCTGTATTTCGACGCCTGGGGCATGAAATTCCGCGAGCTGAAGCTGGAGAAGGATCCACTCTGCCCCATATGTGGGGAAAACAGGAGCATACATGAGCTTATAGATTATGAACAATTTTGCGGCCTAAAACCCAGCGGCGCGGACGAGCCTATAGAGGCATTGTCGCCGCATGAGCTCAAGGCGCGGCTGGATGCAGGCGGCCCCATACAGATAATAGACATACGGGCGCCGCAGGAACAGGCATTGGCGGAGTTCCCTGGCGCAAGGGCATTGCCGCCCATGCAGGTGGCAGGACACGCCGGCGAGCTCGACGAGGGCATTGACACGGTGGTCCTATGCTCCATCGGGCAGCGCAGCATATTCGCGATCTGCGCACTGAGGGAGGCCGGCTACAGGGGCAGGCTGTTCAACCTGGCCGGCGGCGTGAACGCCTGGCTGCGCGATATCGGTGAGGGGAAGGCGGATAATGAGGGAAGGAGTTAAGGCCATGGACGGGCACAGGGAGGAAAGCATACACCAGCTGGTGGCGATGATGATGGAGAGTTACCGCAATGAGCCGGATATCATCAAGATAGAGACCAGCAAGCAGATCAACAAGGCCATAGTGATGGAGATAATCGAAGACCTGAGGCGTGTGGTCTTCGCAGGCTATTTCGGCGGGAAAAGGCTCAGGGAAGACGGGATAGAGTATTTCGTCGGCGAGCTGCTGGAGAAGCTGATCTACAATATAGAGCGGCAGATAAGGCGCGCCCTGCGCACACAGGGCGGAGGCGTGGACAGCGAGCAGGAGGTGGCCGAAGAGGCGGCGCGCGCGACGCGCTCGTTCCTGAAGTCCCTGCCCAAGGTCAGGAACCTGATCGCCATGGATGTCGAAGCGTCGTTCAACGGTGACCCGGCGGCATCGAGCAAGGACGAGATCATCCTGTCCTATCCGGGGATCTACGCGATAATGGTCAGTAGGCTCGCGCATGAGCTGTATGTGCTGGACGTGCCGCTGATACCGCGCATGATGACCGAGCACGCGCACAGCCTGACCGGGATAGACATACACCCTGGCGCCCAGATCGGCCACCATTTCTTCCTGGATCATGGCACAGGCATCGTTGTGGGCGAGACGACCATCATAGGCGACTATGTGAAAATATATCAGGGCGTGACCCTGGGGGCCCTGTCCACAAAGGGGGGGCGCCTGCTTTCAAAGGTGAAAAGGCATCCGACGATCGAGGATCACGTGACAATATATTCGGGCGCGTCGATATTCGGCGGCGACACCATCATCGGCGAGGGTGTGGTGATAGGCTCCAACGCGTTCATAACGAAGAGCGTCCCAGCGAGGATGCGCGTCAGCGTGAAGGATCCGGAACTGCAGTTCCGGCCGGATGAGGAGCGTGTGGACGAAAAAGGGCAGAGCATGGAATTCGAGTAGGCCGAGTAGGCGGCGGGCCCGCCAGGCTGCCGGGCGGGCGCCATTGCTGCGGCCTTCAGGGCCTTCGGGCTGCCGGGCGGGCACAGCAGCAGGTTGGGGCTGCGCCGGGCGGGCGCCATCGCTGCCGCGGCCTCCGGGGACGGCGGGCTGTCGGGCGCGCCATTGTCGGGGCCTTCGGGACCGCCAGCGCCTCGCCGGCCATTAACGGATATTAAGCAGTTTTTTTATGGCGGCGTCCAGGCCGTCTATCGTCAGCTCGTACATCGGGAAGATATCGCGCAGCATCTGTATGGTGGCGCTCCCGTAGGCCTTGTCCCAATAGCTGCTTTGGATGGGGTTCAGCCAAATGGATTTCTCGTATCTTTTCCGGATTTTCCCCATCCACTCAGTGCCGGGCACCTCATTGTATAGCCCCATCGTAGCGCTGCCGCCGCGCCGCAGCAGCTCGGACGGCGCCATAGAGGCGTCGCCGACGATGATCAGCCTGTATTCAGAGTCCAGGTTGGCCAGAAGCCAGTCGGTGCCTACCCAGTCGCCCCTTCGGCAGAAGGGGGTCGTGTACAGATAGTCATATACGCAATTATGGAAATAATAGATTTTCAGATCCCTGAAATGGTTGGATTTGCTCACGGCATTGAACAGCTTGTTGCAGAGCCTGTTATAGGGCAGCATGGAGCCGTCGGAGTCGAATAGCAGCAGCAGTTTCAGGGCATTTTTGCGCGGTTTGGCCCAGACAAGGGAGAGCTGGCCCGCTTTATTGCCTGTTTCGGCGACAGTCCCATCTATATCAAGCTCGGTCGGCGCCGCGTCGTCGTGCGCCGTGTATTGCTTGAGTTTCCGGAACGCTGTCTGGAACTGGCGCGCGTCCAGGATCCTGTCCTGCCTGAAATCCTTGAAATTGCGCTCCCCGGCAATCTGAAGGGCGCGGCTGTGCCTGCCGTCGCCGCCGGTGCGTATACCGCGCTCATTGAAACCGCCATGCCCCATGGTTGAGGTGCCGCCTGTGCCTATCCAGTAGTTGCCGCCGTCATGCCTCTCCTTCTGCTCAAGCCTGCGCTCCTCAAAGCGCCTGCGCAGTTCCTCAAGTTCGAGGATGTACTCGTCGAGGACAGTGCGGTCATTGATATCGCGTATGCGCACATCCTCATTCAGCCATTCCCAGAACATATCGGGCAGGTCTTCCTCTGTGCCTATGCCGTGGAAGAAAAAGGAAAACGCGGAATCGAATTTGTCATAATCCGCTTCCGTCTTTATGAGGACGGCCCGGCAGAGCTGATAAAAGCCCGTCAGGCTGGACTGCGCGAGCCCCTTGTCCAAGGCTTCCAGCAATGTCAGCCATTCGTTGAGCGACACTTTCAGCCCGGCATTTTTCAGAGAGTAAAAAAACAGCGTAAACATGGGGGCCGCCTATATCCAGCGCTGCTTGAGGCTGTAGCCCTTCTCGCGGATCTCGTTCAAGGTGTCGATGTCCTGGTTCTTCTTGAGGAGCACGCCGATGAATGGGTAGTCCTTGATCTTCTCCAGCGATATCCCGGACAGCGCCAATGCCTGGAGCCAATCCAGCAGCTCCGACGTGCCCGGCTTTTTCTGCAGCCCTTGGGTGTCGCGGAGCTTGTAGAAGGATTCCAGTGCATAGCCGAGCAGCTTATCGTCGATGCTGGGATAATGCACCCTCACGATCTCTTCCATCTTTTCGTAGGCGGGAAAGGCGATGTAGTGAAAGACGCAGCGCCTCAGAAAGGCATCCGGGAGCTCCTTTTCCGCATTGGACGTTATTATGGTGACAGGCCTGTGCTTGGCGCGTATGGTCGCCTTCGTTTCGTTTATATAGAATTCCATCTTGTCAAGCTCCCACAGAAGATCGTTCGGGAACTCAAGATCCGCCTTGTCTATCTCGTCTATGAGGAGCACAACCTGCTTCTTGGCAGTAAAGGCCTCGCCGAGCTTGCCCAGCTTTATGTACTGCTTCACGTCCTTGACGTCGCCCTCGCCGAATTGGCTGTCGTACAGCCGCTGAACCGTGTCGTACAGGTAAAGCCCCTCCTGGGCCTTGGTCGTGGACTTGATGTTCCATACGATGAGATCCTTGCCGAGCGATTCGGCAATGGCGATGGCGAGCATCGTCTTGCCTGTGCCGGGCTCCCCCTTGACAAGCAGCGGCTTGTACAGGGCCATGGATATGTTTACTGCGTTGCGCAGATCGTCGGCCGCCACATAACTGTGCGAGCCCTCAAAACTAGTCATTTTTTTCGTAATGTCATTCACAATCGATTTCGCGGCAATGCCGCCCTCCTCCAGCTAATGCCAATACCATAGCGTACTTGCAGAATGCGCCGCCAGCCGGTTGTGGCTGAAGCGGCGTATTTTGTATATGCCCACAGATTATACCCCGAAATCTGCCCTTTTAAGCAATGACGGGGGAGAAAAAACCGAGCAGCGGGCCGGTTGTGTGCGCTAGAAAAACGGCGCGCCCCGTGCGCCAGCCGATGTGGACTGGCGCGGTGGCTGCACAGTGCGCCAGCCGATGTGGACTGGCACGCTGGCTGCTGTGGACTGGCGCGCTGGCTGCTGTGGACTGGCGCGGTGGCTGCACAGTGCGCTGGCTGCTGTGTGCTGGCGCGGTGGCTGCACAGTGCGCTGGCTGCTGTGGCCCGGCGCGGTGGCTGCGTAGCGCAGCGCACCAGCTGTGCGCGTCAACGCCCTAAAGGAAGGCTTTATAGGCAGCGAGGCAGACGGACAGGCAGCCGACTGCGGCGTAGCCTGAAAATACGCTGCCGGGGGCCCATAGGCTCAAAGCGGCGGCAGACGTGCCAAGCGTGGCCGGGATGATGAATATGGACGCTGCGACAATCAGAATGAGAAGCAGCGGCAATACCAACGGCCCCAGCCGCAGCGGCTTCCATTTGCGCTGATCGCGGCGCGACTCGCCGATCTGCAGCAGCAGGCGTATCCTCCGGAACGCTAGGAAGAGCAGCAGGACAGTCCCTGCGGCGCCGATGCCCGCCAATATGCTGAAAACCATGTCGACGAGGCGCCAGATGTCGGCCGTATAGGCGTAAGGCGGCTTGCCCTCTAATATATTCAGTATGTTTTCCGCCATATTGCCGATGTTCGCCGGGGCGTTCATATTGGCGAGTATGCAGACTGCGGTGCCGCTGCGCGGGCGGATCGACGCCACGGCGGAATAGTCCGGCGTGTAGCCCGTGTGGGACAGCGCGCCGGATTCCGGGTCGATGGACCAGCCGGCGCTATAGATGCCGCCGGGCGGCGGCCCGGACGGGGATGCGCTTGTCGTGGCGTCCACAATGGCGGCGCCGGAAGCGGCGCTGGCCGTGGCGCCATCGGCGGGCGCGGCGCCCGCGCTGGATGCTGCGGCGAGGCCGGGCGCGGTGCTGCGGCCGGATGTGGCGCCAAGGCCGGACGTGGCACCGCCTGCCGCGCCGCCTGCATAGATCTGGTGAGATTTCTCGACGATCTCCAGGAACTGATCGGGTATCTCCACCTCGCCCATCTGGATCTGCAGCCAGCGCGCCATGTCCTGGGCGTCTGAAAGCATGTGCCCGGCAGGGGAGCCGCTGTCGTAGGCGGGCGGGGAGTATGGGCGGGCACGCGTGAACGAAAGCCTGCTGCCTTCCACCGTCCTGCCCGTGCGCAGTGCCTTCTGCGCATCGACATAGGTATTTTCAAGCCCAAGCGGGGACAGCACTTCCGCCGCCATGAACTCCTCGTAGCTTTGGTTGGAGGCGGCCTCTATGATCTGCCCAAGCAGGCTGTAATTCATGTGCGCGTAGGCGTAGCCGCTGGAAGGGTAGAAATCCAGGTCCACACGGCCGCCGCGCGGGCCAGCCTGGCTGGGCCTGCCCGCTATGTGCAGGCCTGCGGCGGCGCCATCGGAAATCCCGCTGGTATGGTAGAGCAGGTTGGCGACAGTCAGGCTTTCCGGTGGTACCTGGCCGCCCTCGTAGAAGGCTACGAAGCGGGGGAGGTGTTTGCTCACAGGGTCGTCGAGCGAGAGCCAGCCGTATCGTTCGATCAGCAGTATGCCAAAGGCCGTGTAGGTGTCGGACAGGGCGCCTATCTGAAACAGGGAGTTCTTGCTCAGGGAAGACTGTCTGGCGCCGCCCGCGCCTGAAGCGCCTTCGCCAGAATCAGCGCTGCCTATGCCTGAAGCGCCTTCGCCAGAATCAGCGCTGCCTATGCCCGAAGCGCCTTCGCTAGAACCAGCGCTGCCGGCCACACCGCCTTGGGCAGTGCCTTCGCCCGCGCCTGCGCCGTCTTCGCCGGAGGCCACGCCCGCATCCGGAGCGCCGCCAGCCACGCCGCCTTCGCCCGCGCCCGCACTGGGGCTGCCCGTGCCGCCCGGCGCGCTGCCTGCGCCCGCAGGCCCGGCAGAGTCAGGGACAAAGCCGCCGGAGCTATAGTAAAGGTACTCCGTCTGCCCGCCCCGCAGCACGGCGATGGCGGCTACGGGGATCTTGGATTTTATCAGCTCTTCCCGGACAACATTGTCGATTTCGCCGCGCACGGACGAGAACAGCGAGGATTCCCCTGAGGAATCGAAATAAAACTCGGCTACGAGGGAACGTATCATATTGTGCTCCCTCGAACTGGCGGTGAGGGCAAGCTGCCCTTCGGAAACCTCGTAATTGTATTCGACTATCGGGTCAAGGCCGGCAGGCATATTGCCGAGGTCAATGAGGCCGGAGTATAAAACCCTGTTTTTCCAGCGCAGGTTGCCCTCGACAAAGAATTTGTATTTTACGTCCGCAGTCACGGTCTCCCCGTCCGCATCCGTCAGATCCCAGGTGTACGAGAGGCGCCCTGAGGCCGGTGTGGCGCTGGATATGGCGTCCACCTGCTCTTTGGTCATGGACGCGAGCCCGGATTTGCTTACCCACGTCGGGATGGAGTCGGGCCGGCGCTCGTAGCCGCCGTTGGCGGTGAACGCCGTGGCGTAGAGAGTCTTGACATGCCTGCCATTCTCGTCCTCGATCCAGACCGCGAACTGGTTGCTGGCGATGCCGGACTGTTTTTCATAGTCAAAGCTGATAACGATCCTGCCGTCGGAGCCGGCGCCGCCTGAAACCCCAGCGCCTGAAAGCGAGGGGCCGTCGGCCATGGCGACGCATGCGGCGGCCGCCGCAATAAGCAGGAATAGGCATATGGCCGGGAACACACGGGTCTTCACATCAAACCTCCGTATTATTATAAAAAGTGCAAAAAATGACGTCAAAACGTACATGATGAAACTATGACAATAGTTTACCATAGTTTGGCTGTTTGGGAAACGCCATTTTTTGAATTGCGCAGTTCGATAGGCCCGCAGCCCGCAAAGCGATCCCGCCACCCTTTGAGTGCGGCTGGTTCAGCGGCGACGCCACCCGCGCCGAGGCTTTTCAACAAAGCAGGGGGGGCAAATCAGCCGCAAAAATGCCATGATTTTAGCCGGTGGGCAGTATAAATAGCGAAATCCCGGCAAGGCTCGATGCCCTGCCGGGAGTTTTTGTGTTTTATCCGAAATGCCATTGACGGCGCACGAGAAATATACGCCCCACTCGTTGTTTATCAAATCGCTCACGGTGAATCACCTCTCTGTTACTGTTGCCTATATTGACAGCATACCATATCCCGGTATGGATTGCCACTGCTTTTCTGAAGCCGTAAGTGTGGCTGCCGCGGTTGGCGCAGTTTACGCCCCGCCTCATCAAAAAATACTTGCAATATATCCATATTTATGATGTACTATTATCGAGTTGGGCGTCCAAGCCCGATTTCATCGAGAGGTTGGAATGAATAAGGAGGGACGATTCATGCCTGAGAAATCCAAGGCCAAGAAGCTTTTTCTCAGCTGCTACTCAGACGAGCTGGCGGTAGCGCTTGAACTAAAAAACAATCTGGAATATGCTTTTAAGCAGAGCCTGGCTATCGAATCGCCGTTGGATGATATGAAGTGCGGGGATGACTGGAAAGAATACATAAAGGAGCGCTTGGCCGATTGCGACGGCCTTATTTCGCTTGTCACTCCAGCCTATGCCAAACGGGCATGGTGCATTGCCGAATTCATCCCGTTTTGGGTGGCGGGCAAAAATGTGTTCCCCGTCACGATTGGATTTGAAGATGCCTCAACAGATATTTTCAAGCTGGTGACAGACAAATACCAAACTGCCCGCCTGGAGGATTCAGACGATGTCAAGAAGCTCCTAGAGGCAATAGCTGAGTTTTGCGGGGCCCCACGTCCGGGCATAAAATACCTCGACGACATCGTGAATGGTTGCAGCCGTGAGTACAGCAACATCATAGCCGAAGAAAGCGGCATTGATGCTGGCCAGGATATTATTGCGCGCAATCGCTATATACGGCGTTATCTAAAGAATGCCACCGTCTGGGAATGCGCCCTGAACGATGAGCACAGAGGCGTGCTGTCCGCCACTTGCACAAAGGAACTTTGCTTTGTCAGCGCGAGCAACGACACGCAATACGTGTCAATGCCGCTCAGGGCCTTGAGCGAGGAAGGCATTTCCTTTGACAAGCTTGATTACGACGCCGGCGGGAAAAGGGTGAACATCGGCAACATCGTAAAGTCGGAGGAATCGGTATTCAGTTACAGAATCAACTTCCGCCCGGCATTGAGGCAGGGCGAAACGATAAAAATTAGCTACAGGATTAACATACCGCAATACAAGCCAGCCACAAAAGAGCGGGCGTTTGAATTTGCGCAGAAGAGCGAGCGCATTGAGCTCAGAAAAGAAAATGTCACGATCCGCCTCGATGCCCCTGCGGACGAGTTAAGCTGCAAGATTGTGCTTGCCGCTGAATGTGGCGTAACCCCTAGGGAGCTTCAGGTCAAATGGAACAATGCCATTAATACGGAAGAACTGGATTTTATACGGGCCAACAAGAGCTACACCAATACGTTCGATGCGGAGGTGGGCTGCGTCATGGAACTCAGGAGGCAAAAACCCAAACCTGGGCTTGTCTATGTTTTTTCTTGGGATCTGCCGAGCGAAAGCGAAATATATGACTGAATAATTTGAAATCCCATGGTAGGTTTCACCGTGTAAATCAAGTCAGCAGTTCCTTCATCATTTGATCAACATCCGCGCACCCCTTGCCGATGGAAGGGCCTTTTTTCATCCGTTCGACTTCCTCAATCGCCGCCAGCGTTTCAGCAATTAAGACGGAAGGGGTAAACAAGACGGAATGTGGAAACAAGACGGGAGGCGGAAACAAAGGAAAACCCGCTGGGATTGTCGCAATCTCAACGGGTTTTGTGGTACTCCGTCAGGGGCTCGAACCCTGGACACCCTGATTAAGAGTCAGGTGCTCTACCAACTGAGCTAACGAAGCGCAAACGGCCGCTCTCAAGTACATTTTACATGTTAACACGCCACAGGGGAGTTGTCAATATAAAAACACTTGTTTTTCTCTCTTTTCGTTGCCTTGCGCTTCGATATATTATATAATGTAGGGTACGGTGAAAACAATTAATATTTTTTATATGCAAGGGAGAAGCGGATGTATTGCGTGATTTGCGGCAATTTGCTTGAAGATACAGAACGGATCTGCAAAGTCTGCGGGGCGGATGTGGAAAAACAGAAGGCGCCTGGCGGCGGGGGGCAAACCCCTGGCGCCGCAGTTTTGGGCAATGATGGTTCCGTAGGCAGCGGGGGGGCTTTCGGCAGGGCGCCGGGCTTTGCGGGCGCTGCTGCTGGCGCTGAAGGCGCTGAAGGCCTTGCGGGCGCCGCTGCTGGCGTTGAGGGCGCTTCCGGCAGGGCACCGGGATTTATGGGTGCGGCTGTTGCGGCGGATGGCGCTGCCAGCCTAGCTGCAGGCGCTGTGGGCATGGCCGGTGCGGCTGTGGGTGCAAGGGCCGGGGCTGTGGGCGCGGATGGTTTGGCCGGAGACACAGCGGCCGGCAGGGCGCCGGGCTTCGCGGGAGCGGACGGGAATGGCGGCGAAGGCGCTGCCCCCGAAGGCGGCGATGGCGAGGCGGCCAGCGAATTCCAGTGGAATGTGCATGTGTTCCCCAAGAACGAGGCAAGGAAAACGGAAGACATCGATTTCAACTGGAAGGAGGAGATGGAGGCCATCCGGGCGCGGGAGAGGCGCCTTATGGAGGCCGAGCGCAGCCGGGCCATGCAGACGGAAAAGGCGATGAAGCGCCAGACTGTGGCGGAAGCTGCGAAAAACAGCGCCCCGGCCAGAAGCATTCCAAAGGAGAGCGCCTTTGGCGAGGCGCCACCCAGCGCGGCTGCGGCGTCGGGGCAGGCACAGGCAGGCGTGCGGGCGCAGGAACCGGACCCGGCATATATGCCGGACGGCCAGCCAGGCGACGATGCGGATCAGGCCGAAGCCATCAAGACATTCAACGCGATAATAAAAGAGCTTAACGAGGCGGACGATTCGGGTGAATACGAAGAATTAGAGCCGCTGTATATACATCATACGATGTCGTCCCAATTCGACCATAATTCGGATCGGGGGAACAGGGAGCGCTTCTTTACCTTCAACAAGAAGAACGAAGAGTTCCAGAAACTGCTGGATCAAGAGTATGAAAGGCTGCGGAGGTACGACACTCCGGGCATGAAGGAGGCGGGTGAGATATTGGGCGTGAATTTCACGCTCGGCAAAAATGTGATAATGAGGGGGGACGAGGCTGCCGCTGCCCCTGGCGCGGCTGCTGGCGAAGCGCCCTCCGGCAAAGCCACAAGTGTGGCCGGCGGGGCTTCTGGCGGAGCTGCCAATGCGGCTGTCGAAGCCGCCCCCGGCAAGGCCCCGGCTGCCGTTGCCGGCGTTGCCCCTGTGGCGGCGGCCCCCGACGCGGCCTCCGGCAAGACGGCTGGCAATGCGGCTGGCGGGGCTGCCGTTGCTGAAACGGCTGTCGCCGATGGTGTGGCCTTCGGCAAAGCCACAAGTGTGGCCGGTGGGGCTTCTGGCGAAGCTGCCCCCGGCAAGGCCCCGGCTGCCGTTGCCGGCGCTGCCCCTGTGGCGGCGGCCCCCGACACGGCCTCCGGCGAGACGGCTGGCGCTGTCCGCGCTGCGGCCTCTGGCGAAGCCGATGGCGCGGCTGGCGGGGCTGCCGCTGCCGAAATGGCTGCCGCCTCCGATGGGATGGCCGCTGCTCCCGACGCGGCCTCCGGCGAGACAAGCGCCGCCGCTTCTGAAGCTGCCCCCGGCGAAGCCGCTGCGGCCCCCGGCGAAGCCGCCGCTGCCGATGGCGAAGCCACCGCAGGCGGCATGGCCGCCGATGAGGCTGCTGCCCCTGGCGGCGCCCCCGAAGCGGTTCTCGGCGAAGCCGCCAACGCGGCTGGCGAAGCTGCCGCTGCCGAAACGGCCGCCGCCTCCGATGAGAAGACGGCTGCCGCCCCCGATGCGGCTTCTGGCGAGACAAGCGCCGCCGACCACGAAACTGCCGCTGGCGAGGCCACGGCTGCTTCTGGCGGCGCCCCTGAAGACGAAGCTGCTGCCTCTGGCGGCACCCCCGCAGGCGACATGGCCGCCGATGAAGCTGACGCCTTTGGCGGCACCCCCGCAAGCGGCACCCCCGCAGACGGCATGGCCGCCGACGAAGCTGCCGCCGATGGCGACGACCCCGCAGACGGCGTGGCCGCAGACGAAGCCGATGCCCCTGGCGGCGCCCCTATGTCGAAGGATGAGACGCTGGACGCTATGGAAAAGGGGATGGAGGAATGGGAGTCTGTGAAGCGCAGGCGTTCGACGATAAAGAAGATCGTGGCTGCCATCATCATTGTCGCGATTATAGGCGCGGGCATGGCGGTGATCGTGGTATATATGCCGGACAGCGCGGCAGCGGATGCACTGAATTCGGTATTCCGCTTCGTGATAGGCGCGGAGGGCGCAGACCCGCCGGCAGCATGATCCATTGGCGGAGGGCATGAACCCGCCGGCAGCATGATCCATTGGTGGAGGGCATGAATCCGCCGGCAGCATGATCCATTGGCGAAGCGCGGCTGCGCGATAGCGGCGGCTTGCAGGATGTGGCGTTAGTGCCTATGCCGGCCCGCCCCAAGCCAGCCAAGGCCGCCGAGTAGGCCCGCCCCAAGCCAGCCAGGGCCGCCGAGCCAGCCAAGGACCCACGGCCAGCCCCCAAGCCAGCCAAGGCCGCCGAGCGGGCCAAGACCGCAAGCCGGTCCACCCCCAAGCAGGGCAAGGCGACCGATACGGCAGCGGCAAATAGTAAATAGATAATACTATCAGTATAAACAGATTAACTCGTCCGTGCGAGCGGATTGGTAATAGACAATATGCAATATGGAGGTAATCAATGTCAACGAAAGCAGGGTACAGAAGAGAGGACGTGATGGCTGGCACAAGGGCTTTTTCCACGTCGAGGACAACAATAGAGACGGCGTTCTATGGAAATAATGTAGAGAAGATGATCGACCTGAAGAGGGCCTACGAATTGGCAAAGGGGGCAACTGGGACTATTGTCACGGATATGCCGGTATACAAGCCGGAATCCATCGGGATCCCCGACGGCGCCAAGATATTGCTCTTCAACGATGGCGAGACTGTGGGGCGTTTCGCCGGCGCGCGCGTCATACTGGGCGAAAAGGGCGTCGATGAGGGCGAGATCGCCTTGGTGCTCAGGGAAGCCATATACAACACGCGCTATAAGAAAATGTATCACACGCAGGCATATATAGGGCTTGACGAGGATTTCATAATCAGGGCCAACCTGCTGATCCCAGAGACCTACGAGAACACCCTATATAACTGGCTGCTGAATTTCCAGTACATAAACCCGTTCTATGACGACATGTACAGCAGATCCAAGCCGATAGGCGACGAACCGGATATATTCATCGTCTCGGATCCTGACTACATGCACCCCAAGTTCCCGAACGGGCTGGCCTATTTCGATCCTGAGCACAACTGCGCCTGCCTGCTGGGGCTCCGCTATTTCGGCGAGCACAAGAAGGGGACGCTCACGCTCGCCTGGGGGATCGCGAACAGGAACGGCTACGCATCCTGCCACGGCGGCCTCAAGCGCATTGTCAGGAAGGACAAGAAGGCGCACGTGCTTGGGGTGTTCGGGCTCTCCGGATCGGGGAAATCGACCCTGACCCACGCGAAGCACGCCGGCAAATACGAGGACGTGACGGTCCTGCACGACGACGCATACATCATTTCGTCGGAGGACGGCTCGACAGTGGCGATGGAGCCGTCATATTTCGACAAGACCCAGGACTACCCGCTGACATCGCCGGACAACAAGTTCCTGATCACGGTCCAGAACTGCGGCGCGACAATAGACGCGGAAGGCAAGAAGATACTGGTCACCGAGGACATAAGGAACGGCAATGGCAGGGCGATAAAGTCCAAGCTCTGGGCCGCCAACCGCGTGGACAAGATGGCCGAGCCCATCAACTCGATCATATGGCTCATGAAGGACCATTCGCTGCCCCCAGTGGTGAAGCTGGAGAACCCGGTGCTGGCCTCTGTCATGGGCGCCTGCCTCGCCACGAAGAGGACGACGGCGGAGAAGCTGGCGGAGGGCGTGGACAGGGACGCGTTGGTTTTCGAGCCATATGCGAACCCGTTCAGGACGTACCCGCTGGCCGACGACTATGAGAAATTCAAGTATCTTTTCGAAAATAGAGGGGTGGCTTGCTACATAATCAACACGGGGCATTTCCTTGACAGGAAGATCCCCAAGGAGGCGAGCATAGCCATAATAGAGGGCATTGTGGATGGAACAGCGGAGTACAAAGGGTTCGGCCCGCTTTCCGAGGTAAAGACCGTGGATGTGGAGGGCTTTGTGCCGGACTTTGGGGATAACAGCTACATCGGGCTGCTCAAGAAGCAGTTTGAAGGCAGGATTGCCTATCTGGATTCCTTGGAGTCGTTCAAGGGGGGGCGTGACGCGCTTCCGAAGGAGGCAAGGGACGAATTGGAGAAAATCGTGGCGCGGATTGTCTAGCGTCGCCGAGGATCGCCGCCCGTCTCTGCCCAGAAGCATTACGAATAGGCAGTATGAATAGGAGAAAGTGAGAAGGAGGAGTAGTTTTGGATAAGAAAAAAACAGCCCTAGTGGCAGTAATAGCGATTGTCGCGATACTTGCCGCATGCTTCGGCGGGTTGGTCAAGTTCATCACGGACTATCTTTGGTTCAACGAGCTTGGCTACACCAGCGTTTTTCTGAAAAAGCTCTTTACGCAGCTTCAGATAGGCGTCCCGCTGTTCTTGGTGATTACTTTGCTTGGGTATTTTTACCTCAAGCTCTTGAAGAAAGGCTACCATAAGAGGATCGGGGCTGCGGAGTCCATGCTGAAGCCCCGGACGATGAACCTGATAACGCTCGGCATGGCGGTGGCCGGCGCGGCTGCCATAACCTTCCTCGCGGTCACATCGCTGTGGTTCGAGCTGCTGAAGTTCACAAACAGCACGGATTTCAACATAACGGACCCGATATTCAACAATGACGTGTCGTTCTACGTGTTCAAGCTGCAGTTCATAACACAGCTGAACCAGATATTCATAAGCATTATCATCATATTCGCGATCCTGACCGTGCTCTACTACTTCATCCTGCTGAGCCTCTACAGGCCCAAGATATTTGAGACCGTGCGGCCGGGAGAGGACGAGGACGAGTACGAGGATGGCCAGCAGGGCTATGCCAACGCCAATGCCTTCGGCGGCCTGGGCGACGTGTTCGAGAAGGTCGGCGACGCGATCAACCGGCAGATGGGCATGGGCGGCACCAGCTCGTCGCGCCAGCAGTTCCGCCCGAAGAAGACCGTGAACGACGTGAAGATCAAGGAGCTTGTCAACATAGCGTCCAACCAGATCATCGTGCTCGGCGTGATCTTCTTCATCATGGTGGGCGTGAACTTCTTCCTGCGCCAGTTCGACCTGCTCTATTCGCAGACGGGCGTGCTCTTCGGCGCGGGCTTCACGGACATCAACGTGACCCTTTGGATGTACCGCATACTCATAGTGCTGTCCCTCGTCGCCGCAGTCCTGTTCGTCATAGGCGTCAAGGGCAAGAAGTACAAGACCGTGCTGAGCGTCCCCGTGGTGATGGTCCTCGTGGGCGTGCTGGGCACAGGCGCCGGGATGCTGGTCCAGAACCTGGTTGTGTCGCCTGACGAGATCACGAAGGAGACGCAATACCTGCAATACAACATCGAGTTCACGCAGAATGCCTACGACCTCCGGGAAGTCAAGACGATGCAGTTCCCGGCAGATAACAATCTGACGGCGGAGGATCTCATCAACAACACAGACACGCTGGCCAACATACGCATCAACGACTATTCGCCGGCGAAGCAGTTCTACAACAGCACACAGACGATCCGCCCGTATTACCTCTTCAACGACGTGGATGTCGACAGGTACATGATCAACGGCGAATACACCCAGACATTCCTGTCCGCCAGGGAGGTTGAGGAGACGCTGATCAACCAGGAATGGATCAACAAATACCTGAAATACACGCATGGCTACGGCATAACGCTGTCAAGGGTCGACAAGGTCACGAGCAGCGGGCAGCCGGACATGATGATACAGGACATACCCCCGAAATCCCAGGTGGCGGAGATCGAGGTCACGCGGCCGGAAATATATTTCGGGGAGCTCAC
>JAIRSA010000230.1 GCA_031255695.1 Eubacteriales Family XIII. Incertae Sedis bacterium
GCCCTCCTCTCCTTGTCAGGGGCATCTTAGCCGATCCTGTCCAAAAACGGGTTGACAAACAGAAGCACGATCGAAATGATGAACGCGAAAATACCTGTCGTCTCCGCAACTGCCTGGCCTACGAGCATCGTCTTCAGTATGTCCCCCTGGGCCTCCGGCTGCCTGGCTACGCTCTCAACCGCCTTGCCTGCCGCAAAGCCTTGCCCGATACCGATACCGACGGCCGCGATCATCGTGAACGACGCCGCCAATGCGGATAGCCCGGCCACAAACGCAATAGGTGTTACTAATGGCATGATTTCCCTCCCTCTTTGCTGATCTGCCAAAGGGCCAGGCCCCAGGCCTTGCCCAGCGGCAGGGGCCTTGCATGAAAGCCCGCGCATTGCCGCATGGCAGATTCTGCCGCAAAATACAAACTGATTATAGTGAAATATATTTATACTGCCGGCGTTCTGCCTTTGCCCGACGCTTCGGGCGGCGCCCCGCCGCTAGCAGCATCTGTCACTCCTCGTGATCCGCATGCGATACGACGGCCATGCTCACGAAAACCATGGTGAGCATCGTGAATATGAAGGCCTGCAGTATCGGCTCGAAAATATCGAAGAAGAAATTCGCCGGCAATGGGATCACGGCCTGCAGCCAGGGGATCTCCCCTATGAACGGTATGGCGCCAAGCAGCGTCTCCGACAGCCACTCCAGGCCATTGAACACAAGCGCCATGATTATCACGCCGCCGAGTATGTTGCCGAAAAGCCGGAATCCCAGGGAAACCGGGAATGAAATTTCTTCGATTATCTTGAGTGGGAACATAAAAGGCAATGGATCGCACATGTGCTTGATTTTGCCGACAAAGCCCATGGTTTTGAAGCCATTGTACTGTATCATAAGGAATGTCATGCCCGCCAGGGCGAATGTCATGTTCACGTCGGCGGTCGTAGGCCTGAAGCCGAACATGCCCAGCATGTTCCCAAGAATGAGGAACATGAACAGGGTGCCCATATACGGCGCGAATCTCTCGCAATGCTTGCCCATGGTCCCGACGACCAGGTCGTATATGGACTTCACGATAAGCTCCGCGATGACCTGCTTCCCCTTGGGGACCTGCTGCAGCCCATGCGCCATCCAAAGGCAGAGCGCTATAAGCACCGCCGCTACAATAAGGCCAAAAAACACTGTTTCGGAGATGTAGACCTCCCCTATGCGCATAATGTTGCGTGGCCCTATGTGACTCAAATCATGCATTGTGTGTTACCTGCCTCCCTCGTCATCTTCGGCGCCGCCATCGCCGGGCCCCTCAGCCCCGCCGGCTTCCGCGCCGCCCCCCTCAGACCTGTCGGCCCCGCCAGGCGCTTCAGGCGCACCGGCCTCATCGGCTTCCGCGCCGGCTTCATCGGCTTCCGCGCCGGTCCCGCCGGCTTCATCGGCTTCCGCGCCGGCCTCGCCGGGCGCTTCAGGCGCGCCGGCCTCATCAGCCCCGCCGGCCTCATCGGCGCTGTCCTCCTGCCATCTCAGGAAATCCAGCCGCGATCCCTTCTTCCCCTCTGGCTCCGGGCGCGCCTTGCGGCCTTTCGAAAACTTCGCCTTGAAGCCATGTAGGTAGTAGATCGCTATTTTAAGTGTCACAAAGCCAAGCGCCGTACCCGCCGCTGACACAAGGCTTATCGTAGCAGCCATGTAAAAAGCAAAACCATAGATACAAAGCCTTAGCAGATAGCTCGCCAGCATCAGCCATTTCTTTCCGTTTGCTATTACCCTTTGCAAGGTAAACGCAAGGATGTTGAAATTCACAATGGCGATAGCCGTCCCCAATGCAAGCCCGTACGCAAAATCCCTGCTAAAACCCAAGAAGAACAGAGAGCCTGCCTCAAAAATCACAGCTGTTAAAATTCCGTATATAAAAATCCTATTTTTGAAAGCGGTTATTTCCCTTACCCCATTTTGCATTTCTTGACCACTCCTTTATTATAAATCGAAACAACTGATATGTAAAGTTTTTTTAATTATTTGAGACAAAAATGCTTATATAATTTACTAAAACTCCTGCCAGCCGTTCGCAAGGCAAACGGGGATAGGCGCGCAATGCAACAGCGCCTCCCCGCTGCCTGCGTGGGATCGCAGGCGGCGGGGAGGCGCACTGGCATGTGCCCGTCCGCTTATGGGCCGGAGGGGCTATATGCCTTAAAGTTCTAGCCGTTTATCTCCAGGACGTTCCTATCCAGCAGGGTCCTGATCGCCCTGGGGCCGGCGCCTGGATTGATGTTGAAGCCGCTGTCCGGATTGCGTACCATGACGCCGCCTACGAAGTTCGAGCCTCCATTCTTGGCGTTGTACTTGGAAAGCTTGGCTGTCAGCTGGAAGCCGTCGTTGGGGTCATTGGCTTTCCAGACATTGTAAACTGGCGAGAGCACCTGCCACTTGTCGCCGTCCGTGTTGAGGCCGGCGGGCATCAGGGCCCTATCCCAAAGCTTGATGCTGTTGCCCCAGAACATGAATGTCTGTTCCCTGAGCGTCTCCATGTTCATGATGGCATAGGCGTTCGGCGTGGTCTTGCCGTTGTAGATGAGCACATGCTTCGGATCGATGAAATTCGCTTCCGCATTCTTCTCGGCGAGGCCAACGACCGTCTCCGCCTTCTGGTTCTGCGGCGCCGCGACGTAGAACACCGCGCCCTCGTCTACAGTCAGGTTGTTGGTCGAGAGCAGTTTCTCGCCGGCGTTCAGCCCGCCGTAGAACAGGTACTTGAATGTGGCGTTCTTTGAGATTACTATCGCGGCCGCATCAAAGAACGAATGATGGAAGTAGTTCCTGGGGTATGACTTGGTGAGGCCGCTCCAGCCAGTGGTGATCTCGAAGCTGGCATTTTCGCCCAGCACGAAGCCCATGAGCTGCGACAGCGAGCTGTCCGCACGGCCCTCGTCCTCAACGATCGGGCCTATGCCTTCGTAAGTAACCTTTGCGTAGTTCTCGAAGACTACGGTCGTGCTGTCACGGGACGTCGACGATGTCCCGATAAGGCCCGAATACTCCTGTGCGCCGAGTGAACCCCTATGCGTGGACGGGTCGGAATAGTTCACCACGTCAAGTTTTGCGCCCGCTTTTACGGTAAGCCTCGAACCCTGGTAGAGGAGCCTGAATATCTCGTTATAGTCATCGTTGCTGTTGGAGTTCTGCTTATCGATGGCCACTACGCCCTCGATGTTGATGAAGCGGGCGACTACCGCTTCAGAAGCGCGGTTCGCCTTCGTGCCGTAATAGTCGAGATGTATCTGGCTATCCCTTACGGTAACCCTGTTGTCCGAGAGCGAGCCGTAAGCGACGGCAAGCGCCGGGCCAGTGTACTCGACGTTGTCGAATGTCAGGTCGATCTTGTTGCCGCTGTCCGCCTCGATATGGATCATGCCATATTCCTGCGCGCCCATAAGGTCTATATCCCTAACGAGGATGCTGCTGATTTTGGCCTTGCCATCCCTTACCGCTATGACGGGGGTTCCGGCCAGGTTGTCAGGGCTCTCGCTCAGGGTGTGGCGCACGCCGTCGCTGCCGATACCGTCTATGACCAGGTACGGCTTGGCCGGGTTTATGGTATATGTCGTGTCGTTCTTCTTGAGCGTGATATCGGCGTTAATGCGTATGTAGGTGATCGTGGCGCTGCGCAGCGCGGTCTTCAGCTGCGTTTCGTTCATGACGTCCGCTACCCTTTCGGTCCTGGGGATCACCGACCTCGGCACGACTGCGTTGGACTCAGCCGACGGGGCGCTGCCGCCTTTGATGTTGTAAGCGGTGACGGTGAAGGTATAGGACACGCCGTTCTTCAGGCCCTGCACCAATACGGGGCTAGTCGCGCTGGGAACTACCATCCCACCGGGCTGTGCGGTGACAGTGTAGCCGATTATGGGGCTGCCGCCGTCAGACGCAGGCGCGGTGAAGCTCACGACCGCCGACTTCTCGCCATACACGGCCTGCACGGCTGTGGCTGCGCCAGGCACCGTGACTTCGGGATCGTCGCCAGGGTCGTCTCCGGGATCGTCGCCGGGATCGTCTCCGGGATCATCGCCGGGATCGTCTCCGGGATCATCGCCAGGATCGTCTCCGGGATCGTCGCCGGGATCGTCGGGTTCAGGCTCCCTCTGGTCTCCAAAGCTCAGATCGATCTCAGCAGGCAGCCCTATGATGGCATCTGCCGAGGCCAGGCAGTTGTCCTCGCAGCCGATATAGGCCAGTTCTTCGAGGCCTGTCACGTCTATGCTTACGAGGTTGTTGCTGGCGCATTCCACTTCGAACAATGTGACGGCGTCTGTCAGATCCAGCGTTTTCAGCTTGTTTTCGGAAACTCTCAGCGACACAAGCTCGTCAAGGCCGGACAGATCCAGCGACGTCAGCGCGTTGCTGCTGAGGTCCAGCCACCGGAGCGCAGTGCCGGACAGGTTGATCGATGTCAGCTTGTTGTTGCTCGCCGTAAGGCTCATCAGGCCAGGGCACTTCGATACATCCAGCGATGCCAGCTGATTGTCGCCGGCTTCGATGTACATCTCGTTTTCCACGGCTGGAAGTGTCATCGAGGTCAGGCTGTTGCCTGTCACGTCAATCCATTGCAGCTCCGTCTGTTTGGACAGATCCAAGGTCCTCAGCTGGTTCTGCTGCACGACGACATCATACAGCGACGTGTTTTTGGACAGATCCAGCGAGGTCAGCTTGTTCCCGCTGGCATAAAGCCATTTCAGGTTTGGATTCTTTGAGAGATCCAGCGATGTAATCTCATTGTCAGAGCAGTCAAGATCCTCAAGGGCCGTGAAGTACTGGATGCCGTTAAGGCTACGGATCCCCAATTCACTGACATACAGGTAGTTCACCCCTGCTACGTCCGTATCAAGGATGGCCCCTGACGGCTTTTCGATCCATTCCCTTACCGCTGCCAAGAACGCGGAATCGGTGAACGCTGAAGTGATGTCTGTAGCAGCGAAGGCCGACTGGACCGGCAACACTGTAGCCAACATCAATACAGCACATAGAACAGAAATTCTTTTTCTCATACTTAACCTCCTTTTTCGCCGTCTCCGGCGCCACAAAAATGACAAAGACAACTATGTTCACATGGCAATAAAATGGTGTTGATGCTGGCCCTCAGCCAGGGGACCCGTCATACCGCTGCTTGGGGCCGGCGAGCACCTAGACAGCGGCGGCACTGCTTTGGCCATGCGCCGCTGTTGGGGCATATAGGTCATGTAGAACACGTGGGGGCACGTAGGCCGAAGCAGCCCATCAAGGTTCCGGCCTTGGCTACGGGAAAGCAGGCCCCAAGAAATCCGCAGCCTCTTGATTGAATCCGGTCCGATAACTAAATACGCGACAATCATTATACCATAATAATGCGAGGCATTTTTATGAGATACCTGCCATCTCCGCACGGCGGAGGGCGTCAAACGTATAATAGCTATCCCTCGGCTATTATATCATGAAGATAGACGACAGGAAAGGTTCAGTTTGCATATTCACCTACTTTTTTTGTCGTATTTTTGGGTAGATGGCTTGAAAAAAGCAAAACTAAGTATATTCCGATTGCTTGTGATTCCAACCGTTTTGGGGATATATGCCATTTTAAGAGGTCTTGAAAAATCGACAGACGCCAGCATTTGCAGCCCGCATCGCCGCTGTTGTGCTTAATTTTATCGATTTTTCATCTATCTTTTTCGCATTTCTTTTTATTTCAAGCCTTGGCATATAAAACACGCGGAAAATTCTCATTTTAATGAAAAAATTGGCAGATATCGCCATATAAGCAACAATTCAACGATTGCAATAATATGAAAGACCGGCAGCTGCGGCGGCCCGAAAGCCTTTCGGCGGGCCGGTCTGGAGGCTGCGGCGGCCTACGGAAATCCCTCGGCACACGGCCGCAGTGCCTGCTGCGGCCTGAAAGCCAGGCGGGCCGGCCCCATCGGCCCCGGCAGCTGCGGCGGCCCGAAAGCCATTTGGCGGGCCGGCATGGAGGCTGCGGCGGCCTAGCTGCCGCCCTGCGCGGCCCAGAAGGCCTTCAGCGCCTCGATGATCCGGACGGACGCCTGCCCGTCGCCGTATGGGTTCACCGCGCGCGCCATCCTGTCGTAGGCGGCCCGATCCGTCAGCAGCCCTGCGGCGATGCCGGCTATCTCGCCCCTGCGCACCCCGGCGAGCTTCACCGTGCCTGCCTCTATGGCCTCAGGGCGTTCCGTCTCCTTGCGCACCACGAGCACCGGCTTCCCCAGCGAAGGCGCTTCTTCCTGCATCCCGCCCGAATCGGTTATTATGAGGAAGGACTTCGACATCAGCCTCACGAAGGGCTGATACGCGAGGGGCGCTATGAGGTGGATCCGCTCCGCCCCTCCGAGTATGCTGTCCGCCGCAGCGCGCACCATCGGGTTCATGTGGACCGGGTACACCACCTCTACATCGCCGAAACGCTCGGCTATGTCCCTTATCGCGCCGAAGATCTCGCCCATGTTCGCCCCCAGGTTCTCCCGCCTGTGGCAGGTGACGGTTATCACCCGCTTGCTTTCGAAGTCTATCCCCGACAGCGGCGCTTCAGCAAATTCGTATGGCTTGCCCGCGACCTCCAGCAAGGCGTCTATGACCGTGTTCCCCGTGACGGATATGCTGCTGTCCGCGACGCCCTCCCTGAGCAGGTTCGCGCGGTTCCGTTCCGTCGGGGCGAAATGCAGATCCGCCAAACGCCCCGTCAGCATCCGGTTCATCTCCTCTGGATATGGCGAATACTTGTCGAATGTCCTCAGCCCCGCCTCGACGTGGCCGATCCTGCACATGCTGTAATACCCGGCCAGCGCGGCCGCGAAGCTTGTAGTCGTGTCGCCGTGCACCAGGATCATGTCGGGCGCCTCGGCCTTGATCACCTTTTCCATCCCGTCCAGCACCCTCGACGTTATCATGCCGATCGTCTGGTTGGGCTGCATTATGTCCAGATCGTGGTCGGGCGCCAGCCCGAAAAGCTCCAGCACCTGATCCAGCATCTCCCTGTGCTGCGCCGTGACGCACAGCACCGACTGTATATCTTTGTCCCTTTCCAGCGCCTTCACCAGCGGCGCCATCTTGACTGCTTCTGGCCTAGTGCCAAAAACGGACATCACCTTCATGTTTTGCCTCCATTGCGTCTTCCTCTGCCTGCCGCTATCATCCTCCGCCGCGTTTGCCGCCGTCCGCCGCCATCAGCCTGGCTGGCCCCCCCTGCTGCGCCCTTCGCGCTTTTTCTGCCTGTCCGCGCGCCGCTCTTCCTTCTCCGCGTTGATCCCGCGCGCCCTTATGGTGGAGCTCGCCGCGTCGGTCAGGAATATATAGACGAACAGCACCGATATGACGAACAGCGCCCCGGCCTCCACCAAGAGGCCGCGGCTGAACATGACGGCCGTGACGCCCATTATACCGCTCACCCCGTACAATGTCAGCACCGACCGCTTCTGCCCCATGCCGGCCGCCATCAGGCGGTGGTGCAGGTGGCCCTTGTCCGCTTCCATGATCGGGCGGCCGCTCATGAGCCTGCGCATTATCGCGAAACATGTGTCGAATATGGGCACACCCAGCACGAGCGCCGGCACTATCGTCGCTATGACCGTGGCGCTCTTGACCGGGCCTATTATCGAGACGGACGCCAGCATGAAGCCGAGGAACAGCGAGCCGCCGTCGCCCATGAAGATCTTCGCGGGATGGAAATTGTACGGCAGGAAGCCTATGGCCCCGCCCGCAATAGCCACCATTATCACAGTTGCGGT
>JAIRSA010000015.1 GCA_031255695.1 Eubacteriales Family XIII. Incertae Sedis bacterium
ATTATCGCGGGGAAAGGCTTTCCAAATATGAATGTGTTGATTGACACTAACGTGGTTCTGGATGTCCTGCTTGGACGTGAGCCATTCGTGGCGCAGTCGGCAAAGGCCCCTTCCTTTCTTTTCAAGCCTCTTCTTCTCGGGGCAAATCATGAGCAAATTATTTTGGGGCGGCAGCGAAACCGTCTATGCAAATGCGGGGAGGTATGATACAATAGCCAAAAGACGGATAGTGCAAAGTGCGCCATAGTGGGGTGTTCGAATAATTGAGGACTTCGAGTTTGCTGGAACTGTTTGAGACCTA
Organism: Eubacteriales Family XIII. Incertae Sedis bacterium; assembly: GCA_031255695.1. Classification (GTDB taxonomy): domain Bacteria; phylum Bacillota; class Clostridia; order Peptostreptococcales; family Anaerovoracaceae; genus JAISED01. The sequence continues at coordinate 302 of JAIRSA010000015.1, forward strand.
CCTGCTGCTGGGGGCGCTCGTCGCCGCAGCGGCATGCGTAGGCTTTTTGCTGTTCTATTTTGCAGTTTATAAAAAGAAAATCAAGGGCGAAAAGACACTGTCGCCGTGGAAGCTCATGCTGTGGGGCGCCTTCATCTGCTATATAGTGGTAATAGCGGGGGCCGTGATATTGAGCAGGTCCGCGGGGGCATATTTTTGGGTGGACGTGCACCCGTTCAGCGCGTACCGGGAGGCGTATTTCCGGGCCTCGGGCGCGGGGTGGCGGGAGATCATCCTGAATATAGCGATGTTCGTGCCGCTCGGATTCATGCTGCCCCTGCTTTCCGAAAAGCTGCGGAGTCTGCCGAAGGTGTTTGGCATAGGGCTTGCGGGCACCCTGCTGATCGAGAGCCTGCAATACGCGGCGAAGCTGGGCGTCTTCCAGCTGGACGATATGATCAACAACACGCTGGGCGCTGTGATAGGGTACGGTATAGTAATGGCAATGATGACAGTGAGGAAATCGCCGCTGCGTGCCTTGGGCTATCTGGCGCCGCTGTTTGTGGCCGTCGCGGCATTCTCCGGTATATTCGTCATATATGATATGCAGGAATTCGGGACCCTCCCATACGCAAACTACTACTTTCGGGTGAACATGAAAAATGTCGAGCTGTCCAACTCCGCCGACCTGAGCGGGGACGGCGGCAGCGCGCTGATCTACAGCGCAGCCAGCATAGGGCGGGCGGAGGCCGACGCGTTCGCGCAGGGCCTTTTCGCAAAGATGATGGGGGCAGGCGCGGCAATGCCGCCTGGTGTGGACGCAGGCGCGGCGGCGCTGCCCGGAGCATCCGCCGCCTCTGCTGCGTCGTTGCTGCCCAGTGCAGGAGCCACTGCGGCAGCGCCCCCCGATGCCGCCGATGCGGCGGCCCTAGGAGAACTGCTTGAGGCCATGGATGCCGACAGCAGCGGGGTCAGGTATCAGACGAAAGGCGGTGGGGCGGCGCTGAGGGTGAATTTCAGAGGGGCGACCTGGGAGTACCGCGACACATCGAGGTGGGAACAGGAGTTGGGCTTCGGCCTGAGCGAACCGGAAATGCGGGCCTTACTGGACAGGCTTGGCATCGGGGTGCCCGAAGCGGCGGAATTCAGCGCAAATGACACGGAGGGCTACAAATTCACAGCCAAAATGCTGGACGGCGATGACGGCCTAGTGAACGGCACGCTTGTATGCGGGATCGCCGCCGACGGCGGGATCAAATTTATAAGGAAGAATATGATCGCGTACGGCCCAGTCCGCCCGGCGGAGCTGATAAGCCCGGCGCAGGCATATGAAAAGATAGAGTCCGGGAGGTTCAACTGCATGAGGCGGGCGTCGCCGAAGTCGGTGGACGTAGAGTCGGTGTGGCTGGACTACAGCCTGGATACAAAAGGCTACTTTCAGCCCGTCTACAGGTTCAAGGCGCATATTGACGGGGCGGCAGGGTATATATTGATACGCGCCCTGCCAGAATAGTTGCTGTCTGCCCGTGCGAGGGCGGGGGGCGGCATGGCCGACGCTGGAGTTGGGGAATATATTGGAATTGAGGGAATATTGGAATGGAGGGCATATGATGACGGAAATAACGCCTGTCACAGGCCGGAGGGGCGGCGAATGTTTCTTGGTGAGCGACGGAAGCGCGGCCTTCCTTGTGGACACGGGCTACGCGTTCTGCGCGGAAGAAACGGTGGGCAATATAGAAAAGGCGCTGGGCGGGCGCGGGCTGGACTACATACTCATCACGCACTCGCACTATGATCACGTCGGCGGGCTGGAGCGCATAAAGAGGCGCTGGCCATCGGCACGCACTGCCGCAAGCCGGCACGCGGCGGATATATTCGCGAGGGACGGGGCGAGGCAGCTCATGCGGTCTTTGGATGCCACGGCCGCAGAGCAGAAGGGCTGCGCCCCGGCGGCCTACGACTACACCGAGGGCCTGGCCGCCGACATCATAGTGGGCGAGGGCGACGAGCTGAAGGCGGGCGGCATGACGGCAGGCGTCATGAACACGCCAGGGCACACGCGCTGTTCCGTGAATTACTATTTCAAGGAAGCGGACATAATGGCGCTGAGCGAGACGAACGGCGTGAGGATCAGCCGCGAGATCGTGACGCCGGCCTTCGTGGTCGCATACAGGATATCGCTCGAGGCAATAGAAAGGGCCATCAGCATGTCGCCGGGCAGGCTGATCGTCTCGCACCATGGTGAGGTGGCGGGCGAAGAGGCCGCAGAATTCCTGGACAAGGCGCTTGCCGCCGCAAAGGACGAAGCCGAGTTCGTGATGGGCATGCACAGAAGCGGGGCAGCCTTCGAGGAAATCATGAAGGCCTGCACGGAAAGGCACTACAAAGGCCGCCGCAAAGAATACCAGCCACAGAGCGCATTCGAGATGAACCAGCGGGCGATGCTGGCCAAGCTGATCGAAGAGCTGGGCGGCGAAAACGCGCCGTCTGAAGCGCACCGGCCGCGCCACAATGCGTCGGGGCTGTAAGCGGTCAAGCCGGCCAAAAGAATGGCAAAAGCGATGCCATGATTTGGTGAGTTGAAAAAGTAAGTGCGGCCCCTAAGCCGGATGCCATGATTTTGCTGGAGAACAGTATAAAATGCTTGCTATTTGGGTGCGGATATGTTAAACTGATATTCGCGGCTTGATTCGGCAAGCTGCCCATTTGGGTGTTCCTCTGGCACCGTGCCCTCGATAATGCCGGTGCGTAATGAACATCGTTGAACAACGGCTGAAGGCCTGGCTGAGATGCCGGCTGCGTGCTTCCGTACGCGGGCGGGCTGTGGCTGGCGCTGAGGCATAACGGTATTTTAAGGAGGGAAAAGCTATGGATGTCATGAGTTATGTGGCGCAGGACTATTTGAGAGAGGACATACCCAAATTCAACATTGGCGATACGGTAAAGGTACATATCAAGATCAAGGAAGGCGCCAGGGAGAGGATACAGATATTCGAAGGCTTCGTGCTTAAAAAGCAGAACGGCGGTATAAGCCAGACCTTTACGGTGAGGAGGATCGCTTCGGGCGTAGGCGTCGAAAAGACATTCCCGGTGCATTCGCCCAGGATTGACAAAATCGAGGTGATCAGGCGCAGCGATGTGCGCAGGGCCAAGCTGAATTACATGAGGCAGCGGACCGGCAAGGCCGCGAGGCTGAAATCCAAAGAAAACAGGTAAAGGTGTGAAATGAGGAACCGCAAGCGGTTCTTTTTTTCATTTGCAAGGACGGCGTATGGGCATTGAAAACATAAACTGGTATCCAGGGCATATGAAAAAGACGCGCGGGCTCATCCAGGAAAATCTGAGGATGGCCGATGTTGTTTTGGAAGTGGCCGACGCGAGGATACCCATTTCAAGCAGAAACCCGATCATCGATGAGCTGGTGGGCGGGAAAAGCCGCCTCATCCTGCTGAATAAGCGCGATCTGGCGGACGAAAGCGAAAGCGCGAGGTGGGTCGAGGCCCTGCGCGGGGGCAAGACTGACGTGCTGCCGCTGAACAGCATGAGCGGCGACGGCATCAAAGCCCTGCTCAAGTCCCTTGCCCAGCTTCAGGACGCGAGGAATGCCGGATCGGCCAGAAAACGGCCGCTGCGGGCCATGATAGCGGGCGTACCCAATGTCGGCAAGTCGTCGCTCATAAACAGGCTGGCGGGGAGGAAAAGCGCGAAGACGGGCGACCGGCCAGGGGTCACGCGGGGCAAACAGTGGCTCTCCCTCGGAAACGGGATGCAGCTGCTCGACACGCCGGGCATACTGTGGCCGAAGTTCGAGGATCCGAAGACGGGGCTTTTCCTGGCGTTCTGCGGTTCGATAAAAGACGAGATAATGGATATGGAAAGCCTGGCGCTGGAATTGGTGAAGGTGCTTGCCGGCGGGTATCCGCTTTTGCTGGAAAAACGGTATGGCGTTGCGGTGCCCGAAAATGGCGCGGAATCCGGCGGTCCAGATCTGGAAGGTGGCACGGCATCCGGCGGCCCGGATCTGGGCAGTGGCGCGTTGCCTGGCGGCCCGGATCTGGGCAGTGGCGAGGCGCCCGAAAATGGCGCGGAATCCGGCAGCGCTGACGCGGCGCTAACGGCGGATGAGGCGCGTAATGTGCGGGGGCTTGAGATAATGGAAGCCATTGCGCGGAGGCGGGGCTTCATAAAACAAGGCGGAAAAGTGGATTACGAACGCACGGCGCGCACGGTGCTCGATGAATTCCGGGGCGGGCTTATAGGAAAGATCACACTGGAAAAAGCCTGAGCACGGCAGCCAGTTGTGCATGCTGGCGGCGCAGCAGGATGCATGGGCTGGCGGACATCCGGGTGAATGGGCTGGCGGGCAGCCGGGCGCGTGGGCTGGCGGGCAGCCGGATGCATGGGCTGGCGGACAGCCGGGCGCGTGGGCTGGCGGGCAGCCAGACGGGCCGGGCACGGCAGCCAGTTGTGCATGCTGGCGGCGGCGCATCAGCATGGCCGGCCCGGATAGGCGGCCGGCGGAAGGGGCTAGGATGAGGAAGGACGAGCGGGAGGCGATGCACAGGGAACGGCTTCACGCGATGCTCACGTTCGAACGGGCGTTATGGGAAGGCGGCGCCACGAACATCGCGGGGGTGGACGAGGTCGGCAGGGGCTCGCTGGCTGGCCCGGTAGTCGCGGCATGCGTGGTATTGCCGGAAGATTTTTCCGTCACAGGGATCAATGACTCCAAAAAACTTTCGGCCAAGCGGCGCGAAGCCTTGTGCGGCACGATATGCGAGACCGCATTGGCGTACGGGGTGGGCGCCGTGGACAACCAGGCCATAGACAGGATAAACATCCTGGAGGCGACCAAGCTCGCGATGAAGGCGGCGATAAACGAGGCTGCCGCCATGCTTGAGGGGCGCGGCGCCGGCCCGATAGGGCATGTGCTGGTGGACGCGCTCACGCTTGATGGGATAGGGCTGCCGCAGACGGCCATCATCAAGGGCGACGAGAAAAGCGTCACCGTGGCCGCGGCGTCCATCGTCGCAAAGGTGTGGCGCGACAGGCTCATGGACGAATACCATAAAGAATACCCGCAGTACGCTTTCGACGCGAACAAGGGCTACGGCACGCGGCTGCATTTTGAAGGTATAAGCGCGGCGGGGCTCTCGCCAATACACAGAAAGACCTTCTGCGCCAAGGCCACAAAGGGCCCAAACGCATTGCCATAGCTATTTCCGGGCTATTACATCTACATTATTATAATGATATAATGGAGGCGCGAATGATGGAAGCGCAGATGGAATTTATCGACAAAAGTTGCAGAGAATTCCTGTCGGAACTGTCCGGCAAATCCCCCGTGCCAGGCGGCGGCGGCGCTTCGGCGCTTGTCGGGGCCGCAGGGGCGGCGCTCGGCGGCATGGTCACGGCGCTTACGCTGGGCAAGAAAAAATACGCCGATGTCGAGGAAGACATGGCGCGGCTCCAGGTTTCTGCGCAGGGGCTGCGCGACAGGCTTATCGCGCTGGTCCAGCGCGACGCGGAGCTTTTCCGGCCGCTCGCGGAAGCGTATGGGCTGCCGGCCGACACTGAGGCGCATCGTACGGCGAAGGAAGCGGTGATGGAGGGCGCGCTCAGGGGCGCATGCGAGGCGCCGCTTGAGATAATGGAGCTGTGCTGCGAGGCGATAAGGCTGCACGGCGAGCTTTCGGAGAAGGGCAGCCGCATGGCCGCCAGCGACGTGGGTGTCGGCGTAGCCTTCTGCAAGGCCGCGCTACAGGGCGCCAGCCTGAATGTCTTCATCAATACGGGCGCCATGAAGGACAGGGAATACGCCGGCAGCGTGAACAGAAAAGCGGAAGGCCTGCTGGCGGAGTGCGTGCCGCTCGCGGACGCGATCTACAGCCGCGTACTGGGCGCGCTGCAGGGGCAGGAGGCGTGAATTGGACAGCAAATTCCTTGAAGGCATCCTGAATGAGGTCGCATCGGGCGGGATGGCGCCGGCGGAGGCGCTGGAAGCGCTGAAGGAGCTCCCGTACCAGGACATCGGCGTCGCCAAGCTGGATCAGCATAGAAACCTGCGCAGCGGGGCCGCCGAAGTGGTCTTCGGGCAGGGGAAGACGCCGGGGCAGGCGGCCATGATAATGGAGAGGCTGGCGGCGGCGAACGCCTCTATCATGTGCACGCGGGCCGGGCGCGATATATTCGAGGCGGTCAGTGAGCGGCTGCCCGAAGCGGTGTACCATGAACAGGCAAGGATAATAACAGTGCAGCGCGAGCGGCCGGCCATCGCCGGCGCGCCCATCGCGGTGGTTTCGGCGGGGACGGCGGACCTCCCGGTGGCTGAAGAGGCGGCCTGCACGGCCGAGTTCTACGGCAGCATAGTCGACAGGATATATGATGTAGGCGTAGCGGGCATCCACAGGCTGCTCGACAAAACGGCCCAGATACGGCAGGCGGACGTCGTCATCGCGGTGGCTGGCATGGAAGGCGCGCTGGCCAGCGTTATTGGCGGGCTCGTGGACAGGCCGGTCATCGCCGTCCCGACAAGCGTCGGCTATGGCACAGGCATGGGCGGCGTCGCGGCGCTGCTCGCAATGCTGAACAGCTGCTCGCTGGGCGTGAGTGTGATGAATATCGACAATGGTTTTGGCGCAGGGTATCTGGCTGCCATGATAAACAGGCTGGCGGCCGGTGCCGGAGCGCTATAGCTGCGTGGCGCGGCAGGCCTGTGTGGCCGGGCGGCGAACGGGGCAAGGCCTGCTTGTGGTGCCGGTTGGCTGCGTGGCGGGCGTGTGGCGTGGCGCGGCCGCGCGGGAAATGGTGGGATCATTATGAGGAAAATCCTTTATTTTGACTGCGTGTCGGGCATAAGCGGCGATATGGCATTGGGGGCCCTGGTGCATCTGGGCGCGGACTTCGGGCGGCTGAAGGCGGAGCTGGGCAAGCTGGGCCTTGCGGGCTACGAGATCGTGAAGCGGGCGGCCTCGATGAGCGGGATATCGGGCGTCGATATTGATGTTGTGGTATTTGGCGGCGATGGCGCTGGCTGCGCTGGCGGCGGCGCTGGCTGCGCTGGTGCTGGCGGAGGCCGCAGTGGCGATGGCGATGGCGGAGGTCGCAGCAGCGGCCACGCCCACGATCACGGCGGCGCTGGCGGCCACGATCACAGCGGCGGGCATGCGCACGATCACGCAGGCGCCCACGCCCATGATCATGGTGCCGCTGGCGGGCACACCCACGATCACGGTGGCGATCACGCCCACGGTGCGGGCGCCCATGCCCACAACAGCTTCGGCGAGATACGGGAGATGATAGGCGCCAGCGGCATAAGCGCCATGGCCAAGCGGATGTCGGTGGATATTTTCACGGCGATTGCTGAGGCTGAGGCCGCCGTCCACGGCGTGGCGCTGGAGGATGTGGTATTCCATGAGGTGGGCGCCGTCGATTCGATTGTCGATATAGTGGGCGCTGCCATATGCGTGGACATGCTGGAGCCTGACAGGATCATGTGCTCCACCGTGCATGACGGGCACGGGAGCATCGAATGCCGGCACGGGATCATACCGGCGCCGGTCCCCGCAGTTATGGAGATGCTGAAAGGCAGCAGCATAAAGATAGTAGGCGAGGATGTGCCGACCGAGATGGTAACGCCGACGGGGCTGGGGATACTGAAAGGCCTGAATGCGGAATGCGCATTGATGCCAGAGATGAACATAAGCGGTGTAGGCTACGGCTTTGGCAAGCGTGACACCGGCAGGTTCAGGGGGCTGAGGGCGATAATGGGCTTCGGCATGTAGCCAGCCAGCCCGCCACGGACGCCGGCCGGCCATTATACAGTATAAAGTGATAACGGGCATGAGTTGAAGGAGAGTTTTTATTATGGAGACAAATCTTAGCAAGACTTACCAGCCGAAAGAATTCGAGGAGCGCATATATGAGAACTGGCTTAAAAGCGGCAGCTTCCGCGCCGTCCCGGACAAGGCCAAGAAGCCGTTCGCGATCGTGATGCCGCCGCCCAATATCACGGGGCAGCTTCATATGGGGCACGCGCTCGACCAGACTCTCCAGGACGTGCTGACCCGTTGGAAGAGGATGCAGGGGTATTGCGCCCTCTGGCTTCCAGGCACAGACCACGCCAGCATAGCGACTGAGCTGAAGGTGGCCGACGAGATACTCGCATCCGAAGGCAAGTCCAAGGACGAGATAGGGCGCGAAGGCTTCCTGGAGCGGGCCTGGGAATGGAAGCGGCTCTATGGCGGCAAGATCTCCCTCCAGATGCGCAAACTGGGCAATTCCTGCGATTGGGAGAGGGAGCGCTTCACAATGGACGAAGGATGCAACAAGGCGGTGCGCGAATATTTCGTCAGGCTGTACGAAAAGGGCCTCATATATCGCGGCAACCGCCTCGTCAACTGGTGCCCCAGCTGCGGGACCACCCTGTCCGACATAGAGGTGGAGCACGAGGAAAAGAACGGGACGTATTGGTATTTCAGGTATCCAGGCGTGGACGGCGGCGAGGGCATAACCGTGGCGACATCGCGGCCGGAGACCATGTTCGCCGACGTGGCCATAGCCGTGCACCCCGATGACGGGCGCTACAGCGGCATGATCGGCCAGAAGGTGTTCATACCGCTGACGGGGCGGGAGATACCGATCATAGCCGACATATACCCCGACCCGGAGAAGGGCACGGGCGCCGTGAAGATAACGCCCGCCCACGACCAGAACGACTTCGAGGTCGGCGAGCGCCACGGCCTGCCGCGGCCGTCCTGCATCGACAAGAAGGCGGCCATGACCGGGCTTGCCGGGAAATACGAGGGGATGGACAGGTATGCGTGCAGGAAGGCATGGGTAAAGGAGCTCGAAGAGGGCGGCTACCTCGTGAAGGCGGAGGAAAAACTCATCCCGATAGGTTCATGTTACCGCTGCGATACGGTAATAGAGCCCCTGCTTTCCGATCAATGGTTCGTAAAGATGAAGGATCTGGCCGGCCCGGCAATACAGGCGGCGAGGGGCGGGGATCTGCGCCACGTGCCGGACAGGTTCGAGAAGATATACATACATTGGCTTGAGGAAATCCGGGATTGGTGCGTCTCGCGGCAGCTATGGTGGGGCCACAGGGTGCCTGCGTATTACTGCGGGCAATGCGGCGAGGTGACGGTGAGCGCGGAGGCGCCTGGGCAATGCGCCCATTGCGGCGCGGCAGAGCTGCAGCAGGACAACGACGTGCTGGATACCTGGTTCAGTTCGGCGCTGTGGCCGTTCTCGACGCTGGGCTGGCCCGAAAAGACCGAAGAGCTTGAGTATTTCTACCCGACAGACGTGCTGGTCACGGGCTACGACATCATATTCTTCTGGGTGGTGAGGATGGTGTTCTCAGGCATGGAGGTCATGGGGGAAACGCCGTTCCGGCATGTCTACGTGCACGGGCTTGTGCGCGACAGCGACGGCAGGAAGATGAGCAAATCCCTCGGCAATGGCATTGACCCGCTGGAGATCATCGATCATTACGGCGCGGACGCCCTGAGGTTCATGCTTATTGCGGGGACATCGCCCGGCAATGACATGAGGTTCCAGAAGGACAAGCTTGAGGGGGCGAGGAATTTCGCCAACAAGCTGTGGAATGCGTCGCGTTTCGTCATAATGAACCTGCTGGACGAGGATGGGGGCTTCCGGCCGCTGGCCGATATATCCTCCGGCGGGGCGGCGCTCAAGGATGAGGACATGTGGATATTGGCCAAGGCAGGCGAGGCCATAGACGAGATAACGCGCAATATGGAAAAGTTCGAGCTTTCGCTGGCCGCGCAGAAGATATACGAACTGATATGGAGCGAATACTGCGATTGGTATATAGAACTGGTGAAGGGGCGCCTTTACGGGGGCGATGAGGCAGATCAGGCGGTCGCGCGGGCCGTGCTTGTCAAGGTGCTGAAAGACATGCTCAAGCTGCTCCACCCCTTCATGCCCTTCATAACCGAGGAAATATGGAGCTTCCTGCCGGCCGACGGCGCGTCCGCCGCAGCTCTTACGGCCGCCGCAGCGGGCACAACTGCCGCTGCCGGCACATCCGCCTCCGCCGCCGCGTCCGGAACAGCCGCAGCCGGTACAGCCGCCCAGGCGCTGCTCATAAACGCCGCGTGGCCCAGCAGCGAAACCGGCGCGGAATGGCTGGCCGCAGGCGCAAGGCTCGAAAAGGCCATGGAGGCGATAAGGAGCATCCGCAACCTGCGTGCCGAAGCCGAGGCCGCGCCCGCCAAGAAACTCAAGGCATTCATCATGCCGTCCGAGGGGGCAGCCGAGGCGTTCGCGCGTGAAGAGGCCCATATAAAAAGCCTGGCGGGCCTGGCATCGGTGACATATATAAACAGCAGGGAAGAGGCCCCGGCCGACGCCGCCTCAGCCGTGACCGGCAGCGCAGAGATATTCATACCGCTTGACGAACTGCTGGACTATAAGGCGGAGTTCGACAGGCTCACGAAGGAAAAGACAAAGCTCGAAGGCGAAATCGCACGGATCGGCGCAAAACTCGCGAACGAGGGCTTTGTCAAGAAGGCGCCGGAAAATGTGGTCGAGGCCGAACGCGCCCGGCTGGCGAATTATGAAGAGATGGCGGCGAAAATCGGAGAACGGCTGGCCATGGTGGAAAAGAAGCTTATATGACAAACAAAAATGAAAGCGCCGCGATAGGGGCGATACATAGCCTGGAACGGTTCGGGAGCAAGCTCGGCCTGGAGCGCATTGCCGCGCTTATGCAGATGCTGGGCAACCCCCAGGACAGGATGAAGTGCATCCACGTGGCGGGCACGAACGGCAAGGGCTCGGTGTGCCGGTATATATATTCGGTCCTGCGCGAGCATGGGTACAACACGGGGATCTATACCTCGCCGTATGTGATAAATTTCTACGAGAGGATAGAATACAACGGCGAATATATCACCGACAGCGAGCTTGAGCGCTATACGGCAAGGGTGATCGGGGAGGCGGAGAGGATGGTGGCCGCAGGGATGGACTCGCCCACGGAATTTGAGGTGCTCACGGCAATAGCCTTTCTGTTCTATGCGGAAAAGGGCGCTGAGTTCCTGGTCCTGGAAGTGGGGCTGGGGGGTTCGGGCGACTCCACGAATGTGATAAAAGAGCCGAAGGCCTCCGTGATAACGTCCATCTCGCTGGACCATACGGAGCGGCTTGGCGTGACGCCCGCCGAGATCGCCGCCGAGAAAGCAGGGATCATCAAGAAAGGCTGCCCCGTCATAACATTCGTCGAGGACGAGGATGCCGCCCGCATCATAGCGGCCAGGGCCTATGCCCAAAACGCGCCGCTCATCGACGTGAGCAGGAAGAAGCGCAGGAACGTGCGCAAATCCACGGAGGGATACGAGTTCTGCGTGGACATTGACGGCAGGGCCTACAACGGCATAGAGATATCCATGCCGGGCGAGCACCAGATCCGCAACGCCGCCTGCGCCCTGTGCGTGATCGACCTTCTCAGGGCCGAAAAGCTGATAACTACCACTGCGGAGGGGATACGCAGGGGGATGAAGGCGGCCCGGCAGCCCGGCCGCTTCGAGATAATGCGGCTGGATCCGAGGGATTTCGCCGCGGGCGGGCCCACAGGCGCCAGCGCTCTGGTGGCCCCGGCGGGCGCAGCCGCTTCAGC
>JAIRSA010000085.1 GCA_031255695.1 Eubacteriales Family XIII. Incertae Sedis bacterium
GCGATGGACGCGGGGAACCTGCTGAAGCCCAAGCTCGCGCGGGGGGAGCTCCACTGCATAGGGGCGACCACATTGGACGAGTACCGCAAGTATATCGAGAAGGACGCGGCCCTGGAGCGGCGTTTCCAGAAGATACTGGTGGACCAGCCCACCGTCGAGGACACCATATCCATACTCAGGGGGCTCAAGGAGAGGTTTGAGATCCACCACGGGGTGCGCATCACGGACGGGGCGCTGATCGCCTGCGCCACCCTGTCGGAGCGCTATATAAGCGACCGCTTCCTGCCCGACAAGGCGATAGACATAATGGACGAGGCCGCCGCGAAGATACGCACGGAGATCGACAGCATGCCTGCCGAACTGGACGAGATCTCGCGCAAGATCATGCAGCTGGAGATAGAGAAGCAGGCCCTGGGCAAGGAGAGCGACGGCGCGTCGAAGCTCAGGCTGGAGCATATCGAGGGCGAGCTTGCCGCGCTGAAGGGCGACAATACCGCCATGCGCGCGCAGTGGGAGGACGAAAAGCGCATAATAAGCGAGCTTAAGGGGACGAAGCAGCAGATAGAGGAAGTGAAGCTACAGATAGAGGAAGCGGAGCAGCAGTACGATCTTGAAAAACTGGCCCTGCTGAAATACGGCACCCTGCCGGAGCTGGAGAAGAAGCTTGCGGCCGAGCAGGCGCGTGTGGAAGAGTCCAGCGACAAGCGCCTGCTCAAGGAGGAGGTGACGGAGGAGGAGATCGCGGATGTCCTTTCGAAGTGGACGGGCATACCGGTCAGCAGGCTGGTCGAGTCGGAAAGGGAGAAGCTGCTCAGGCTGCCGGAGATACTCCACGAGCGGGTAGTGGGGCAGGACGAGGCGATCGCCGCTGTCTCAGAGGCGGTCCTGCGTGCGAGGGCGGGCCTCAAGGACGAAGGACGCCCGGTCGGGTCGTTCATATTCATGGGGCCGACGGGCGTCGGCAAGACGGAGCTGGCCAAGGCCCTGTCGGAGGCCCTGTTCGACACGGAGAAGAACATGATCCGCATCGACATGTCGGAGTATATGGAAAAACATTCGGTTTCCAGGCTCGTGGGGGCGCCTCCAGGCTATGTGGGCTACGACGAGGGCGGGCAGCTGACGGAGGCCGTAAGGCGGAGGCCGTACAGCGTCATACTGTTCGACGAGATAGAGAAGGCGCACCACGACGTCTTCAACCTGCTGTTGCAGCTGCTGGACGACGGGCGGCTCACGGACAGCCAGGGGCGCACCGTCGACTTCAAGAACACCATTGTCATAATGACATCGAACATAGGCAGCCAGCGCCTCGTGGAAAGCATAAGCGGGGACGGCACGGTGAGCGCCGAGGCCAAGGATGAGGTCCTAGAGGAGATGAAGGGGCATTTCCGCCCCGAATTCCTCAACCGCGTCGATGATGTGGTGGTGTTCTCGCCGCTGACCGAGGACGATATAGTGAAGATAATAGACTTGGAGCTGCTGGACATCGACAGGCGCCTGGCGGCGCACAGCATCAAGGTGGCCTTCACCGAGGCGAGCAAGCGCTTCATCGCCAGGGAGACGTATTCGCCGGCCTACGGCGCGCGCCCCATAAAGCGCTATCTGCAAAAGAACATAGAGACCGAGATAGCGGCGAAGATTGTGCGCGGGGACATCAAGGACGGCGACAGCTTTACGATTGATATTGGGGCGAACGGCTCTTCGCTGGGATGAAAATGACGGAGATCAGCACGCCGAGCGAGATGGCCGCGACTATGTACATGGCGGCGCCCATGCCCTGGTGGTCGCCTACCCAGCCGATGAGCGGCGCGGCAATGCCGCCAATGCTGCCGGCCAGCCCCATCGAGACGCCGGAAGCAAGGCCCACCCTGTTGGGCAGGAATTCCTGGGCGTAGGCGATCAGCGTGGCGTGTGGGCCCATCAGGGCGACCGCGACCAGGGCCACCAATATGCCGGAAAGCCATATCGACCTCGACATTGTGAATGCCAGCATGAGGGGGAACAGGCAGGCGGAGCATACCGCGATGGTGCGCTTGAAGCCGAAACGGTCGGCGAAGCGCCCGCCGAGCAGGGTGGCGACCGCGCCTGAGGCGGAGAAGACAGTCAGGAAGAGGTTGCCTGTGCTGATCTCGGAGTTGAGCACGGATACCCAAAAGATCGGGATGAAGGTGCCTAGGCTGCTCATGACAATGGCGCGGAAGAATATGGCGACCGATACCTTGACGAAGCCGTCCCAGTTGTCGGCCCCCGTGCCGCCCGCCGACGCCTTGACCTCTTGGGCGGCCGAGGCGGTCAGCTGGAGATTCTTGATGTTGGCCAGCATTACGGCGGCCATGATCGTGCAAGGGACAAGCAGCAATATGGAGCCGTGCATGCCGAAGCTGAGGATGGTGACGGAGACTGCGACGGGGCCGAGCGCCGCGCCTATATTGCCGCCGACGGAGAATATACCCATGCTTGTGGCCTTCTTTTCGCCGCCTATCATGTTGGCAAGCTTGCCGCCTTCCGGGTGGAAGAGGGCGTTGCCTATGCTTGATATGGACGCGGCGGCGAGCAGCAGCGCGTAGCGGCGCGTGAACCCCACTAGGGAGACGCCGAGCCCAGACATGAATATGCCGAGGCCTGTGAGCCATGGCCGGGAGACCTTGTCGCCCATGTAGCCGAATACTGGCTGTATGAGCGAGGAAAACAGGGTGGCGGTGAATACGATGCCTGCGGCCGACGCGTAGTTGTAGCCGTAGGCGGCTATCAGGAACGGCAGCAGCGCGGGCAGCGCGCCCGTGCTCATGTCGGCGAACAGGTGCCCGGACATCATTAGATAGGGGTAAAAATCCCCGGTTTTGCTTTTTTTCATTTATCCCTCCATGCCGCCTGTGGCGGCACAAATATGCCATGCATTGCTTTCTGCCGCCCTGCGGCCGCCGCCAGATGGCTTGTGGCGGCGTGTGCACTGCGGCAGCGGTGGCTGGCGTCTGGCGGCGTGCGCACTGCGGCCGCTACGGCTGGCGTCTGGCTTCGCCCGCCCTGCGGCAGCGACGGCTGCTAGCTTCTGGCTGCACATGCCCTGCGGCCGCCGCCAGATGGCTTGTGGCCGCGTGTGCCCTGCGGCCGCTACGGCTGGCGTCTGGCTTCGCCCGCCCTGCGGCTGTCATCTGCCGAGGGCGCGCCTGCGCAGGCTGTCCATATGCTCACGCATAGAGGCTTCCGCCGCTGCGGCGTCGCCTGCGCGTATGGCCGTGAATATGGCCCTGTGCTCCTCAAGCAGCAGCGGCAGCTCTTCAACCAAGTATTGCCGCGTCTTGACGCTCTGTTTTATATATGTCTGGTATGAAGTGAGTATCTTCTGCATGATGCGGTTCTGCGACGCATCATAGATTATCTGGTGGAACTTGCTGTTGAGA
The DNA here is from genome assembly GCA_031255695.1 of Eubacteriales Family XIII. Incertae Sedis bacterium. GTDB lineage: Bacteria > Bacillota > Clostridia > Peptostreptococcales > Anaerovoracaceae > JAISED01. The sequence continues at coordinate 3,399 of JAIRSA010000085.1, forward strand.
TCTATCGTCTTGCCTACGGCGCCTTTGGCCGTATAGAATTCCATGAATTCAAATGTCTCTTCGAGCATTTCGAGCTGGGCGGGGCTCATACGCCCGGCCGCCCAGCGCGCCGCGTGGATCTCGTAGGCCGCCCGCATCTCGAACATGTCCTCTATGTCGCGCTTAGAAAAGCCGATCACTGTGGCGCCCCTGTTTGGGGCCGTCTCGACCAGCCCCTCTATCCCAAGCTGTTTCAGCGCTTCCCTGACTGGGGTGCGGCTGACGTGGAAGTCGTCGCAGAGGCGCTGCTCGGTCAGCTTTTCGCCCGGTTTCAGCATACCCTTAAGTATGGCCTCGCGCAAGCTCAAGAATAGCTCGTCCGCCGCGTACCGCGGCCCGGCGCCTTTGGCCTCCGGCGGCGCCGGCCAGCCCGTGCCAGCCATGCCCGCCGCCCTTGCCGCATCCAGCATTGTCGATGCGCCGGCGGTCATCGCCTCCGGCGCCGGCCAGCCTGCGCCAGCCATATCTGCCGTCATTGCCGCCTCGGCCGGTGCCGGGGAGGCTGTGCCTGTGCCATCAAGCGGCGCCGATGCGCCCGCGCCGCCTGCCGTGCCTGGATCCATCATCGCAGCTCTGCCCCTTCTGCGCCTTCCGCGCCATTTCCGGGAGCGTTTTCCCGTATCATATTGATCTTGCCGCCCGCGATGATCATAGCCGCTTCGGAGGGGCTTAGGCCCATCCTGGCCTTGAACGATCCTGCGCCTTCCACGTCGACGACTATCACCTGCTCGTCGAGCACCTGCTGCCGCGCGTCCTTGATCGTCAGGATCTGATCCTGCCCAAGCCTGTCGTAGTCGGCGGGGTTCTCGAACACAAGCGGCAGGATGCCGCTGTTTATCAGGTTCGCGCGGTGTATCCTAGCGAACGACTTGGCGACGACGAACCTGACGCCGAGGTACAGGGGCGCCAGCGCCGCGTGTTCGCGGCTGGAGCCCTGACCGTAGTTTTCCCCGCCTATGATCGCGACGGCGCTTTCGCCTTCGCACCTCCCCGCAAAGCCTGCGTCTATCTTCTCGAAGCAGTACTTCGACAGGTAGGGTATGTTCGAGCGGTAAGG
>JAIRSA010000094.1 GCA_031255695.1 Eubacteriales Family XIII. Incertae Sedis bacterium
GTGAAGCTGCAAGGGCATTGCGCCGGGTGCCCATATTCGCAGATGACTGTGAAAAACGGGATTGAGCGGATCCTCAAGGAGCAGTACCCTGAAATAAAAGCAGTAGAGTCCGTAGTCTAGCGGGGCGATGGGATATTTCGGGGGCAAAATGCCCAAAAGGCTTGCCGTAGCCATAGTGGGGTTGATAATCGCGATCCCGCTATTTTCGGCTTGCGGCGGAAACCAGAACGTCCAAAACGGGAGCGACGGCGCTGCTTCCGGCCAGGAACTGCCGGCAGTAAGCCCGCAGGCGGTGCAGAAAGAGGAAGAAAAGTCGGTTTCCGTCAGCATTGCCTGCGCAGGCGACGTGATGGTCCACGAGCCGCAGCTTGTCGCGCAGTTCGACAACAAAACCAAACTTTACGATTTCAGCAATAACTTCGAATATGTGAAAGACTACATCGCGTCTGCGGACCTGGCGATGTGCAATCTTGAAACCACTCTGGGGGGCAGCCCGTATACAGGCTACCCTAGGTTTTCGTCGCCGGACAGTCTGGTCACCGCGTTGGCCGACACCGGATTCGATGTCCTTTTCACTTCCAACAACCACATGCTTGACCGGGACGCGGACGGGCTGAGGAAGACCATAGACGGCGTAAGGGCGGCCGGCCTCCGAAATGTGGGCTCGCAGTATGAAGACGAAAAAAAATACATCGTAGTCAGCGCCGGGGCCATCGACGTGGGCATAGTCGCGTATACATATGAATCGCCGCGTGTAGGAAACACGCGCACCCTGAACGGCATACGCATAACGGACGAGAGCCTGCCTATGGTGAATTCATTCGGCTACGAGGATCTCGAAGGCGACCTGGACGATATGGCGGCCGATGTGCTGTCGGCCCGGAAGGATGGCGCCGATGTGGTGATCTGCTATTTCCATTGGGGCAATGAATACCAGAGGGCATATGACGACACGCAGCGCTATATAGCCGGGCGGGCCATAACGGCCGGCGCGGATCTGATATTCGCGTCGCATCCGCACGTCCTTCAGACCATGGAGATCATTGAGGCAGAGAACGGGCGCAGGATACCGCTCTTTTATTCGATGGGGAATTTCATCTCCAACCAGCGTACCGAGACAACGGGGAGCATGTACACCGAGCAGGGGCTCATCGCCATGGTGGAGCTGGAGGTGCTGCCGGACAGCGGCAAGATCGTGTCCGTAGAGGCGAAGGCGCTGCCCACCTGGCTAGACAAATACTATAGCGGCGGCAAGCAGACCTATACCATAGTGCCGCTTGACGCTGGCTATGAAGGCAACCCGGCCATTCTGGAGTCGGGGCATCTGGGGCGCGCCGCGGAAGCGCTCAAATATTGCGGCACCCTCTTCAGGCCGGAGGATCTCTATAAGGGCAATGGCGATGGGGCGGCGCAATAGCAGGCGCGCATAACGGCGGGCGCTGCTATGGCGGCAGGCGCGCATAACAGCGGGCGCTGCTATGGCGGCAGGCGCGATCATGCCGGCAGGCGCTGCTATGACAGCAGGCGCGTATGACAGCGAGGGCTATCGTGCGGGCGGGCGCGTATGACAGCGAGTGCTATCGTGCGGGCAGGCGCCACTACGCCGGCGGGTGCGCATAACAGCGGACGCTGCGATTACGGCTGGCGCACATAATAGCAGGCGCCATTACAATGGAGGCATTATGACAGAATACTTGGATAGGGCCATGGGCGCGGCAGACGCGATGAAAGACGAGATGATCGGCGCGCTGCGCGGGCTTATTGCCATAAAGAGCGTGGCAGGCGAGGCGGCGGAAGGCGCGCCGTTCGGTAAGGGCGTCGACGAGGCCTTCGCCTACATGATGAAAATGGCCGAGGCCGACGGCTTCGAGACGGACAATATCGACAATTACGGCGGGCACATCGAGTTCGGCGGCCTGATCCTGGACGAAGGCGGGGAAGTGACAGCCACCTCCGACGAAGTGTTCGGGATATTGGTGCATCTGGACGTGGTCCCGGAAGGCGCCGGCTGGAGCTGCGACCCCTTCGCGGGGAAGCTGGAAGACGGCAAGATATTCGGCAGGGGGGCGATCGACGACAAAGGCCCGGCTATCGCGTGCTATTACGCCATGAAGGCCCTCAAAGAGAGCGGCTTCATGCCGGAGAAAAAGGTGCGGCTCATACTGGGCCTGGACGAGGAGACGGAATGGGCTGGCATGGAGTACTACCTGTCGAAGGTGAAGGCGCCTGACATTGGATTCTCGCCGGACGCCGAGTTCCCCGCGATCCACGGCGAAATGGGCATATTGGTCTTCGAGCTCGCCAAGAAAATCGAAAAGAGCACGGCGAAGGGCCTGAGCCTCCGGAGCCTGAGCGGCGGGGGCGCGGCGAACATGGTGGCCGACCACGCGAGGGCGGTGGTCAGGGGGGACTCGTACGACAAGATAAAGGCCAAGCTCGCGGAATACAGGGAAGATACGGGCTACCGCATAAAGGCCAGGGGGATAGGCAAAAGCCTGGAAATAACGGCGGAGGGTGTGTCGGCGCACGGCTCGGCGCCCGAAAAGGGGCAGAACGCCATCAGCATACTCATGGATTTCCTGGGCGGCGTGGGCTTCGCCAATGAAAGCGTGCAGGAGTTCATCAGCTTCTACAATAAGCATATCGGCTTTGAGCTCGACGGGCAGTCGCTGGGCTGCGGGCTGTCGGACGCATTGTCGGGGGATCTGATCCTGAATGTCGGGAAGATCAGGGGCGACGACAAGGCAGTGATAATAACGCTCAATATCAGGTATCCCATCACGTGCACGAAGGAAGAGGTGTACGACGCAATGCTCCCGGCCATACATGAGAATGATGTGGGCCTTATCAAGCTGAGCTGCAAGGCACCCAAATTCCTGCCGGAGGACAGCCATATAGTGAAGACGCTGATGGACGTGTACAGGCGTCACACGGGCGATACGGAAAGCCGGCCGCTCGTCATAGGCGGCGGCACGTACGCGAGGGCGGCGGAGAACCTGGTCGCGTTCGGCCCTGGGTTTCCGGGCGAAGAAGCGCCAATACACCAGAAGGACGAATTCATTTCGGCCGAAAGCCTGATCCGCATCAGCAAGATATATATGGAAGCGATTTACCTGATGACGAAGCCGGAGGGCTCACTTCCGGATATGGAAGCCGTTCACGGTCATGGCCGCGACGGGGGTGCCTAGGCTGTCGT
>JAIRSA010000150.1 GCA_031255695.1 Eubacteriales Family XIII. Incertae Sedis bacterium
GAGGCGCAGAACGCCATGAACCTTGAAAAGCCTTCAATGGTTCCGGAAGAGGAGAATGTCGCCTATCGGCGGGCCGAGGATGCGGACGAAGAGAAAAAGCGGCGCGGGAACAAGAAAAAGAACGGCGGCGACGCGCATGAATGCCAGACATGCAAGAGCCGTCGCTACAAGGATGTCTCTGATGACCCAAGCGTGTCATTCCAGACCCCGACCAAGCTGAGCAATGCCGAGGCCGGGCCCGCCGTGCGCGCGCACGAGCAGCAGCATGTCACACACGAACAGGATCGGGCCGATCGCGAGGGCCGCGAGGTCGTCAGCCAGAATGTCGTGATACATTATGCGGTATGCCCGGAATGCGGGAAGAGCTATGTGGCGGGCGGGACCACCACCACAGTCACGCGGGCCGCCACCGAAAGCGAAAAGCTCGGCGCCCAATACCAGACAGGCGTAGACGCCCTGCCGAAAGGCCTGAATGTGGACTCAGGCGCCTAGGCCCGACGGGCGCCGTTGTACCTAGGCACGCGCGGGCCGAGAAGCAGGCGCGTGGCCCCTACGGGGCGGATCAGGCCCGCCCCTCCCAACGGGCGCTTTGCCTCCATTGCGCCTAGGCCCGACGGGCTTCATCCGCCTTTGCGCCTGTTCTTCCATCCCTCTATCTGTTCGAGCCTTTCCTTGACCCTGGCTTCAGAGCCTTGTGAGGTAGGCTCATAATATTTCCTGCCCAGCAGCGATTCCGGCAGGCAGTCCATATCCGTCAGCTTGTCTTCATAGTCATGGGCATATTTGTACCCCTCGCCGTAGCTCAGATCCTTCATCAGCTTCGTGGGGGCGTTGCGCAGGTGCAGCGGGACAGGCTCCGCCAACATCTCCTTGGCATCCTTCGCCGCGCCCATATAAGCCATGTCCACCGCATTCGACTTGGGCGCCGCCGCCAGATATATCACCGCGTGGGTGAGATGCACGTTGCACTCCGGCATCCCAATGAAATGGCAGGCCTGGTAGGCAGCCACCGCTATCTCAAGCGCCCTGCTGTCGGCGAGCCCTATATCCTCGCTGGCGAAACGGACCAGCCGCCGCGCGATATAGAGCGGCTCCTCCCCCGCCTCAAGCATGCGCGCCAGCCAATACACGCCCGCATCGACATCGCTGTTGCGTATGGATTTGTGCAGCGCGGAGATCAGGTTGTAGTGCTCCTCCCCGTTCTTGTCATATAGCAATGACTTCCTGCTTATGCATTGCTCGATTATCTCCATAGTCACGGTGGTCGCGCCGCCTTCGCGCTCGCCGTTCAGCACCGCCATTTCCAAGGTGTTGAGCGCCGTCCTTGCGTCGCCGTTCGCGAATGACGCGATCATGGAGATCATGCCGTCGGATATGCTCACATTCTGGCCGCCAAAGCCACGCGGGTCGTCTATGGCGTTGCGCAGCAGGGCCGCCATGTCGTCAACCGAAATGGCGTGCAGCACGAAGACCTTGCAGCGCGAGAGCAGAGCCGAGTTTATCTCGAACGACGGGTTCTCCGTGGTGGCGCCGATCAGTATGATGCTCCCCTTTTCCACGAACGGGAGGAAGGCATCCTGCTGGGCCTTGTTGAAACGGTGGATCTCGTCAATGAAAAGGATGGTCTTCTCGCCCATCATGCGGTTGTTCTCCGCGCGCCCCATCACCTCCCGGATTTCCTTTATCCCGCTTGTGACGGCGCTGAAATCTATAAAATTCGCCTTGGTCCTGCCCGCTATTATTCGCGCCAGCGTCGTCTTGCCGACGCCCGGCGGCCCCCAGAATATCATGGACGCCACCTGATCCATATCGATCATCTGCCGTATCACCTTGCCTTCGCCCAGCAGATGCCTCTGCCCTACAAAGCCGTCCAGGCCCGTTGGCCGTATGCGGCTGGCAAGCGGATTGTCCAGGCCACGGCTGTCAAAAAAAGACTGCTGTTTCATAATGCCCTTTCTGCCGCCTGGAGATCGGCGGCCCCTCACTGAGATTTTATATAAATTTAGCTGCTGTGTCAACATTCATCCAAAAACCGTGCGGAAGCGGCGCTGGGACGTAGGGCAGATACGCCCGCTATTCCCCGGCCGAAGCGAAGCGGCGCCGGGCCGCTGGGCGGAGGGGCATATTTTGTCTTGCCATTTGCTGGAACATATGCAATAATGGCGTATAAGCAACTGGCATTTGATCGGTGGGAGGCTGTGGCTGGATGAAGGCGGACAAAATACTGCTCGTGGAAGACGATGCGACAATAGCGTCTGGGCTCGTCTACGTGCTTGAAAACGAGGGCTACTCCGTAGTGCACGCAAAGACCGTGCGAGAGGCGCGCGCCGCAGCAGCGGCGGCAGACGTGCGCTTCAGCCTCGCCATACTGGATATGCAGCTGCCTGATGGCAGCGGTTTCGACGTGCGCGAGGCGCTGAAGCCCGCAGGCACTGCCACCATTTTCCTGACAGTCGTGGACGACGAAGGCAATATAGTCCGCGCCTTTGAGGGCGGTGCGGACGACTACATAACTAAACCATTCCGGCTGCGCGAGCTGCTCGCGCGGATCGATCGCGTGCTGAACCGCAAGGCCGGCGCGGCAGGCATGCTGGCGCTCGGCAGCGTCAGCATCGATACGGCCGCAGGCAAGGCTTTCGCTGGCGGCGCGGCCCTCGACCTCACCGCCCTCGAATACCGCCTGCTGCTCATATTCGCCAACAACAAAGGCCAGATCCTGTCGCGCCCGCAGATACTGGAGCGCCTATGGGACGCGGCGGGCGGCTTCGTCGAGGACAACACGCTGACCGTCTACATCAAGCGCCTGCGCGGAAAACTCGGCGGCGCGGCGAAAATCGAAACCATTCGGGGGCTTGGCTACCGTGCTGATTGACAAACGCGATATTTTAAGGCTGTCGGCGGATGTGCGCCGCATCATAGACGGACAGGACGTGGATCTCCGCGACAACCGCGAAGGCCCGTTCAGCATGCTCAAAAACGACATACACACGCTCGCGGACCTCAAGAACGAACAAGTAGGCGCGCTCAGGCGCGACAAGGCCACGCTGAAACATACGCTTGCCGACATTTCCCACCAATTGAAAACCCCGCTCACGTCGATGATGATCATGGCCGATCTGCTCGAAGGCGCGCCGCCCGAAAAGCAAGCGGAATTCATAGCCAATATCCGGACAAGCCTTGTTAGGACGGAGTGGCTCGTGTCCGTGCTGCTCAAAATGGCGAAGCTTGATGCAGGCATGGTGCAGTTCTCGCGGGAGAGCGTGCCGGCCGGCGCCCTGGCAGGCCTGGCGCTCGAACCATTGCAGGTGCTGCTTGACCTGAAAAACCAGAGCATTGCCATTTCTGGCGATGCGGGGCTGCCGTGCGACAGGCGCTGGACTGCGGAGGCATTGACAAATGTGATCAAGAACGCATCCGAGCATTCGCCTGACAACGAGACGATCCGCATAGAGTCCGGCGAAAACCCGATCTGTGCCTGGATCAGCGTCACCGATAGCGGCGGTGGCATGTCCAATGCCGAAATCGCCCGCATTTTCAAGCGTTTTGAGGGTTCCCGCAACGAGACAGGCTACGGGATCGGCCTACCGCTCGCCCTCGCGATCATGCGCGGCCAGAACGGCGACATACAGGCCGAAAACACAGGCAGCGGCGCAATGTTCACACTCAAATTCTTTAAGTGACCGGGCTGCGGACCGCGCGCCCTGGCAGCTAGTGACTGGATTGTCACTTTCGCTGGCGTAATAGTCACCGCAAAGTCATATTGGTCTGCTACAATATAATCGGCTCAAGCGTCGAGACTTGGCCCATGCCCCAAAAGCCTCGCCCACTGCCGGGCGGCGGCCTATTCGACTGCGGGGCTTTGCAGCAGTGTGGGCGGCAGCCCCGAAGGAGGTCATATGGCTATTCTACAGGTTCAGGATCTTGCGAAGACTTACGGCAGGGCCGACACGGCCGTCACCGCGCTCGGCGGCGTGAGCTTCAGCGTGGAAAAAGGCGAATTTGTGGCGATCGTCGGGGCATCAGGCTCAGGCAAATCGACGCTCATGCATCTGATCGGCGGCGTGGACAGGCCGACGGCCGGTGGGGTCGTGATCGACGGCAAGCCTATTTTCGACATGAACGAAAGCGAGCTCGCGATTTTCCGGCGCCGCAATATAGGCATCGTATACCAGTTCTACAATCTCATCCCGACGCTGACCGCTGAGGAGAACATCATGCTGCCGCACCTGCTCGACAACCGTAGGCCGGACGAGGGCAAGCTGAACGACATCCTTGAGGCGACCGGGCTGACAAGCCGCAGGGCGCATCTGCCGCACGAGCTTTCGGGCGGGCAGCAGCAGCGGGCCTCCATCGGGCGGGCGCTCATAAACGACCCTGCGCTGATCCTCGCCGACGAGCCGACAGGCAACCTAGACAGCAAAGCCAGCCGCGAGATCGTCGACCTCCTGAAGCTGTCCAACAAGAAATACGGGCGGACCCTGCTTGTCATCACGCACGACGAAGGCATAGCGCTCCAGGCCGATCGCATCATCACCATTATGGACGGCCTGATCGTGCGCGACGAGGGGGTGCGGCAATGAAGCTGACGGCGCGGCTGGCGCTTGCGCAGGTGAAGGCGCAGAAAAACCGCTCGCTTATGACAATCCTCGGCATAGGCCTCTCATCCGCCATGCTCACCGCCGTGTGCGGCTTCGTCGCTAGCGCCAAGGATGCGATGGACGCCGCCCTCGGCACTGGCGGCAACTATGGCGTGGTGCGCATGGCTGCGCTCGGCATTGTCGGAGCGATATTCGCGTCTATCATCATTGCCTGCGCCGCCATTGTCATATCCAATTCTTTCCGGGTCAGCGCGGGGGAGCGCATGCGGCAGTTCGGCATGCTCAAGAGCGCCGGCGCGACCAAAAAGCAGATCGCCGCAAGCGTCATGTACGAGGGGCTGTTCCTGAGCTCGCTCGGCATACCTCCCGGAATCGCGGCAGGCCTTCTCGCCGAGCTGGCCGGCATCAGCGTCGCGAACAATGCCTTCCACAGCCTGTACGAAGGCGGCGTTTTCGTGATCGACATCGTCTTCCCCTTCTCTGCGGCAGCGCCCACCTTCATCCTGTCTATCGCGGTGTCTTTCGGCACGGTCATGCTGTCGGCATGGCTTCCGGCCAGGAGGGCGGCCGCCATCGCCGCGATAGACGCCATCCGCACCTCAGACATAGCTATGGGGCGGCGCTTCTTTCCGGGGCGTGCTGCCGGCGGGCATACGGCAATGGGTGCCGCCCCGCCTAGGCTTATGGAAAGGGTGTTCGGGTTCGAGGGCGCGCTCGCCGCAAAATTCATCAAGCGCAGCCGCCGCAGCTTCCGTGCGGCCGTTGTCAGCCTAACCATCAGCATTGTGCTGATCGTGGCTGCCGGCAGCTTCGGCTCGATGATGGGCGAGCTTACTGCCCTCATGCGCGACGACGCAGGGGCGGCAGTCTCGGTGCGTTATCTCAGAAGCATCAAAGTGAACGGCGAAAACGGGGAGACTATACAGTCGCTCCCCGCGCTTCCATACGCATTGGCGGAAAGCATTTCTGAAAAGCTGCGGGAGTACCCGGATACCGCCATATACGGCGGCGGCCGCGTCGGCGAAGGCGTATTGCCAATTGACGAGAGTATGGCGACAGATGCCTACAAGGATTATCTGAGGCGCCAATGGCAGGGCGCGATTGAGTGGCCGGATCGGCTCGACGTAAATATTTCCACCTTGGATGCGCGGCAGTACGAGCAGATCTGCGGGATTGCAGGTGTCCCTCTGGGCTCCCGCATTTTCGTCAACTACCTGCGGCTCCGCACGGACACAGGCTACGCAGCCGCCTTCGCGCCTCTGGACGCGCCTCTTGGCACGATGGCCCTCCTGGATCACAATGGCGAGCCCTACAGCCTAAAAATCGACGCAGCCATATCCGGCAGCGACGTGCCGGCATGGCTCCCACGCGTAGCGGGCTACTGCTCTGTGATCGTGCCCGAAACTACTGCCGACGCCTTTACCTGGCTCGCGGACACGCCAGATCACGCTGGGTTTGCAGCTTATGCGGAACAGGTAATGGGCAGGCTCGAGCCCGGCGGCGAGATGTATTATGGCTTTTATACAGTCACTGACTGGACCGCGCAGATCGCGCAGCAGAATACCATATTTGATACGATAATGTTCTTTGTCGGCGGTTTTGTCGGGATGCTTGCGTTGATCGCCGTTACGAGCGTCATCAGCACAGTTTCGACCAACATCCGCTCGCGTTCGCGTGAATTCGCGGTATTGCAGAGTGTGGGGATGACGAGGGAAGGCATACGCAGGATGCTGAACCTGGAGAGCGCCATGAGTTCGGCGCGGTCGCTGCTGTTCGGCCTGCCCATCGGCCTGACAAGCGCATACGGTATGTACCGCGCCCTGGATATGATGGGGGCCATCGCCTTTTCCGTGCCATGGGCAGCGATCGCGTGCTGCGTGCTGTGCGTGTTCATGATAACATGGCTGACGATGCGCCACACCGCCGGACGGCTGAAAGGCATGGGTGCGCAGGACGGCTGAAAGGCATGGGCGCGCCGGACGGCTGAAAGGCATGGGCGCGCCGGACGGCTGAAAGGCACGGGCGCGCAGGACGGCAAATAATCGCACAAATCTTATCTACATTCTAATCGGAGGGCAGTATGGGCGCGTCGGGCTCGATCCTATACAAATCGTCCAGCAGATCGCGCAGCGTCACGGAATCCAGGTGGCTGCGCACCAGCCCAGCGACATCCTGCAGGCGGCCGGTCAGTATATCGTTTATGTTGCGTCCGACCAGGCACCATTCCGAGTTGTTCTGGCTGAAATGGAACAGATCCGAAAAGGGCACGTCTTCGATCGCCGCATAGATGCTGTACAGCGTTATCGCTTCCGGCTCGGCCGCCAGCTTGGCCCCGCCAGGGCCTGGCCGGACATCGATCAGCCCGGCCGCCTTCAGCCTCGTGAATACGTGGCGTATGGTGACCGCATTCATGCCGGTGCTCCGTGCGATCGTGCCGCTGGTTATTTTCTGCTGCCCTTGAAAAGCGGCAAGCATCATGAGCGAGTGTATTGCCACAGAAAAACGCGAATTGTTTATCATATCCTGCCCTCCGACTCTCCCGATCTCCCATTCCCCTACGCCATGCCACGATTGTAGCATATTGTGCCACAAATTTCAATCTATCAGCATTGACACTGCGAATTTGTTATGATATTCTGTAGTCGATATCGCTACAAATTATTATCATAATGTTCTCTACTTAATATGCCATATGCCACGATATGTCACGTTTTTAGTCGGAGAACGGTATAAATTACCAAAGGAGGCAGCCATGATCACTATTGTATACGCCCATCCGCTGGAAGATGGCATCAGCGCCGCCACGCGGGACGCGTTGGTGGGCCACCTGTGCGCCACTAAACAGCCATACAGCCTGATCAATCTTCACCAGGAGGGCTTCAACCCTGTCATGACAATGGATGAGCGCAGTTCGTTTTTCGCATGCACGGGGGAATCGGGCGACCCGCTTGTGCAGAGGTACCAGAAAACGCTGCGGGCCACGGACCATCTGGCCTTTGTGTTCCCCATCTGGTTCAACGAGCAGCCCGCCATAGTGAAGGGCTTTTTCGAACGCGTCTTCCTGCCAGGGTTCGGGTACGCATACACCGAGCTCGGCACCACCCCGCTGCTCACGCACATCAAGCGCCTGACCGTCATTACCTCGTCGGGTGCGCCGACAGAGATGCTGACCGCAGTTTTCGACAATATGATCGAACGCCAGTTCATCCGCCATGTGGTACAGACTATGATAGGGACGCTGGCGGGCAGCGACGCGTCGGCATGGATCAACATAGGGCCTGCATTGCCAGAAAACCTGGACGCCCACATAGCCGCAGTCAAGGCACGCTTCACACTTTGACCGATACCGCACCTATCCCCGGCATTTCGGATTGAACGGCAAAAGAATGACGGCGGCGCGAGGCAACCACTACTTTTCCGCAGTACACGCTGGGCGCTGATACATCGGGAGGGGCGCACGAAGTCCATGAAGACCCGGCAACTGCCGCGCCGAAAAACAGTCGTCCCTTTTGTGTTCCGAAGCTGAGCGGCATGTCGCGATAATAGCGCATAGCGCCAGTAAGCATATGATCCGCTAAAGCCGCGCCCGCCGGACTCCGATTCGGCGGGCGCCTTCATGTTCCGGGTATGACACTCAAAGTACAATTTACATCTTTTGTTTCATTTGATACAAAATCCTCCTTTTGATTCTTATACATGGAATCCGCCACATATATAATGAAAATGAACCGGACTTTACATAAAATCGTCCTGTTTGTTTTGGTTGTTTGGTGAAGGAAAGGAGGGATGTACTATGGAGGTAAAGGCTGCTGTACTCTACGAAAGAGGAAAAGAGTTTGTCTTGGATACGGTGGAATTGGCCGAACCCAAGCAAGATGAAGTCCTCATCAAAATCGTGGCAAGCGGAATATGCCACAGTGACGAAGTCGGGCGTACGTTTGACGGATTTTCGGTATTGCCCGTGATAATGGGGCATGAAGGCTCGGGGATTGTCGAAAAGATAGGTGCCGGCGTCAAAGATTTAAAGCCGGGCGATCATGTTGTCGTTACCTATGCGACGTGCGGTACATGCAAATACTGCGAAGATGACATGCCGACCGTCTGCACCTCTTGGACCCATTTGAACAGCGGTGGCAAGATGCGCGACGGCACGAGCCGATTTTCCAAGGACGGCAAGGAGGTAAACAATTTTTTCGGGTATTCCTCATTTACAAGTCACACCGTAAGCCATGTCAGAAACGTGGTCAAGATTGACGATGATGTAGACCTTTCGCTGATGGGCCCGTTGGGCTGCGGGTTCCAGACCGGTGCGGGCACCGTCCTCGGTTATCTCGACGCGCGTCCGGGAAAATCTTTTGTTGTTTTCGGCTGCGGTTCGGTCGGACTAAGCGCGATGATGGGTGCGAAGATTGCCGGATGCAATCCTATCATAGCCGTGGGCGGAACGCCGGACAAGTTGAATTTGGCGAAAGAGCTGGGCGCGACGCATACGATCAATCGCCGTGAAGTGGGCGACATCAAGGGCGAGATCATAAAAATCACGGGCGGCGGAGCCGACTATGTATTGGATTCCACAGGCAATTCCGAAATGATTCGAATCGGCATCGATGCCATGGGGCCGTTGGGGAAGACGGCATTGGTCGGCGTCAGCGATAATATTACCATCCCGGTCATGAATATGATGGTGAAAAATCAAATGGTTTGCGCCGTTACGGAAGGCTCGGTCAATTACCGGGAATTTATTCCCAAGATGGTCGCGTGGTATAAGGAGGGGAGGTTCCCCATCGACAAGTTGGTTAAATTTTATGAATTTGAAGATATTGAAGAGGCTTTCTCCGATTCAAAGAGCGGACAAACCATCAAGCCGATCCTCAAAATGCCGAAATAAGTAAAAGGAGAATTAAAATGGAATATAATGCGATTTTTTCACCCATGCGTCTCGGTAAGCTCACGCTAAAAAACAGATTGATCATGGCGCCGATGAGTTCGGAAATGAGCGAAACGGATGGTTTTTTGAATGATAAGGTAATCCGCTATTATGCAGCGCGGGCGCGAGGCGGATTCTCGGTCGTCACCACAGAATACATCGCCGTACAGGATGTGGGTAAGGCCAATCCGACCCAACCCTTGATCAGCGACGACAAATACATACCCGGATTGACGAAACTCGTGCAAGCAATCAAAAAACACGGTTGCTATGCCATGATACAGTTGCAGCATTCGGGGCGGCAAACCGGTTCCTATGTCTTGCATCAATCATCTGTGGCCCCTTCCGTAACCGTATGCCCCATGTACAGGGAGGCGCCCAGAGAACTGACTACCAAGGAAGTGTACGATATCGTGGATGCCTTCGTTAAGGGCGCGGTTCGGGCACAGAAAGCAGGTTTTGACATTATCGAGCTTCACGCAGCCCACGGATATCTGCTCAACCAGTTTTTAAGTCCGCTCACGAACAAACGGATTGACGAATTTGGAGGCGGCGTCGAGGGCCGCACGTATATTGTCAAGCTGATCATCGAAGGTATCAAAGAGGCGTGCGGTTCCGATTATCCCATTTCGGTACGTTGCGATACGGTGGAGGGTGGCAATGGCGGATATAAGGAAAATCTTACGCTCGTTTACGCCAAAATGTTTGAAAGCTTCGGCGCCGACGCATTTCACATTACGGGAGGCTCCGCCTCCGCATCCCAGTATAGCATTCCTTCATCCGATTTTGAGCCAATATGGAATATTGAAGTCACAAAGAAGCTCAAGGAGATTCTCAGCATACCCGTAATCGCGGTAGGCAGATACAACGAACCTCAGTTCATGGAAATGGTGTTGTCCAAACCCTATGCCGATCTGATTGCGGTGGGTCGCCAATCCATCGCGGATCCTGATTTCCCGAATAAGCTCTATACGGGAAACACCAAGGAAATCATGCCCTGCGTCAGCTGCAACTCGCGATGCACGGTCTTCCACAGTCCGAGATTTGAATCGATCGGCGATTACGGTCTTTCGTGCTTCGCCAATCCCTTCAGCGCCGATCGCCCGGAATTTTGCATGAAGCCGGCCGAGGTACAAAAGAAGGTACTCGTGGTGGGCGCGGGACCGGCCGGTCTGGAAGCAGCTTGGGTGTCCGCAGCCAGAGGGCACAGCGTAGAGCTGTATGAAAAAAAGCCGGCGAGCGAAGCGGGCGGGCAGTTATTGACCGCCGCATATCCGCCATTCAAACAGGCGCTTACGGGGGTCATCCGCTACCATCTCTATATGTGTGACAAACACGGCGTCAAGCTCGTATTCGAAAAAGAGGTTGACGAGGCCTTCATCAAGAAGCAGAAGCCGGATGTAGTGTTTATCGCCACGGGATCGAAATCCATCGCCCCGGTCTTCAAGGGCGCCGAGTTGATTCCCGTGTCTCAGGCGAATGACGTCGTCACGGGCAAGGCCGTCTACTCCGGCAGCGCGCTGATTATCGGAGGCGGGCAGGTGGGCCTTGAAACCGCCGATTATTGTATGAACTACTGCAATAAAATCACTGTGGTAGAGATGTTGCCGCAAGTGGCCGCCGGCATGGATATAGGCGCGCTTCGCATGATGAACGAGCGCTTCAGACAATCGGGCAAGGTTGACATCCATGTGAACACAAAGGTTTTGGAGCTGACTTCCGATGGGGCAATCTGTCAATGCGGCGAGAAAACGGTGAAGTTTGAAGGCTATACCGACGTCATTTATGCCATGGGCAGCACGGCGTATAATCCGTTCAAAGATCATGAAAAGTTGGCCGCCGAGGTGTATGTCGTGGGCGACGCCACAAAGGCGCGCGCCGCTGCGGAAGCCTTTTTCGAAGCCGCAAAAATCGCCGTGACCATCTGATCCTGTTCCGGCCCGACGCGCCGCCATCACAAATAACTTCTGTATTTAGCGGAAAAATTAAAACCCGCAGCGTAACGACTTTCCCCAAGTCGCGGCGGTTGCGGGTTTTCTGCCGTCGTATCGCCGTCATGGCAGCTTATGCGCCTCCGAAGCATGGCAGCCGGCCCGCGGCTAAGCGCCGTGCGCCGGGCGCAATATTTCGCGGCAAGGTTCTTGTAATTCCGCGCACATTTGATATAATGAATTTAAAAATGAGCAAGCGGCGATGCCTACGCGCGCGTTTATGCCAACAAACAGTTTTATTGGATATATTATACAGTACATTTTGTGGTAGGGAGGGCATTTTGATGGATGCAAGAGCTTCTATTACCAATGCGATGTATCAATTGATTCAGAAATATCCTATGGAACGCATTACGGTTGATATGATCATACGTGAAAGCGACACATCCCGATCAACGTTTTACCGATACTTTGAAGACAAATACCAACTGCTCAGCCAATTCTACGAAGATTTTGCATTTGATCTGTTCCATTATGACAATTGGTACAGCGTACTGTTTGAAATACATACCTTCTTCAAGGCCAATCAGTCCTTTTTTTCTCACGCGTTTATAGTGGAAGGCCAATATTCCTATAAGAAATTCATGATGAATCATGGGTATCGGCTGGCATCCGAACTGTACAGGCGGAACAACGAGAATGCCGAACTGAGCTTCGAGGAAACAGAAGCGCTGCATCATTATGTTGCGGGCGGTTTTCACCTGACCTCACGTTGGATAGAACGCGGAATGGATATCTCGGTCGCGTGCCATAGCGAACTGTTGTGCAGCTGCGTACCGAAAATTTTAAGCAAGAGAATATAGCCGGCCGCGCCCTCAACAACACGTGGCAGCTCAAACGGGCGGTCGAGGCATCACTCAAATATCAAGACAGAGACGGGGAAGATGCGCTGTGGCATTATCGTACGCCTACGTCAATCTCGACCGCAACGAAGAGGCGGAGGTCGTCCACATCGACCAAGAAGGCGATTTCGAAATCACCTACTTGGCTCACGGCCTCGAGAGCTTTATCCTCGGCTTGGGCAAGGAGGCAGACGCCCCCTCGGCGGACGAGGGTGTTCCGCAATGTAAACAGCGAAACAGATAGCCTGTCATGGAGCCGCCGGGTTATCTCCCGCTACCGGTTAGTAATATATGATTGACGGCGAGATAATATTCTGATAAAATTAAGATAAAGTAAAGATATGAGAGGTGAATCCCTATGATTCAAATCAGACCTGTATCCGATCTTAGGAACAAGTTCCCGGAAATCGAAAAAGCGGTCAGCGGTGGACGACCCGTCTACTTGACTAAAAACGGCTATGGCGCGATGGTCGTCATGAGCCTTGAACAATATGCGGAACTTACAGAAGATACGGAACTCAAGTTGGATGAAGCCGATCGCGTCGCCGCCGCTTCTGATATCCGTCATACGCATGAAGAGGTTTTCTCCCGGCTGAAAGAAGGCGCGCATGGGTGAGACATTCACGCTTCGCTATCTGCCGTTGTTTGAGTGGGATATAGTGTCAGCGCGGAACTATATTGCCAAAAATCTTCAAAACCCTGACGCAGCTTTGCGTCTTGTCGAGGATACAGAAAAAGCCATCCTGAAACGCTTGGAAAATCCCCTTGCTTTTGAACCGTATCGCTCAAGCCGAGAGCGAGAACATCCATATTACCGTATCAATATAAGAAATTATACAGTGTTCTATGTGGTAATCGGAAATGTGATGGAAGTCAGACGATTTATATACAGTAAGCGCGATTTGCCGAACATATTGTAAACAGTCTTTTATGACAGCGGGGTGAGCAAATTA
>JAIRSA010000217.1 GCA_031255695.1 Eubacteriales Family XIII. Incertae Sedis bacterium
AGCTAAATGTCAGTAGAAAGACCGTGTATATGCGTATAAAATCGCTCAAAGAAAAGGGGCTACTGCGCCGTCTTGGCTCGGACACAAAGGGAAGCTGGGAAGTTACTGATAGTGTGTGATCTGGTACAATAAAAATTACAGTGAATTGTGGTATACAAGCTGGTTCATCGCTTCTTGTTGTTTTTTATCTGTCTGAAAGCCTGCTTCATTTCGGCTTTGCTGCCAAACATACGGTTGATCTTTTCATTCTCAAGCTGGCGCGAGTTCAACCCTTCATAGCTGAGCTCTCGTTGCAGCTTCTGATAATTCTCGAACCGCTTCCCCGAAAGCGTTCCGTTGTTGATCGCCTGTTGCACCGCGCAGCCGGGTTCTGCGGTATGGGTGCAGTCGCTGTATTTGCATTCGAGGGCCAATGCCTCAATATCGCTGAATGTCTGCTCCACGTCGCCGCTGGCCAAGGCGAGTTCGCGCATCCCAGGCGTGTCTATGACAATGCCGCTGCCAGGCAGAAGAATCAGCTGCCTGCTCGTGGTTGTATGCCGCCCCTTGCCGTCGCCGGCGCGGATATCCTTAGTGATGAGGACATCTTGCCCGATCAGCTTGTTGATCAGCGTGGATTTGCCGACCCCCGATGAGCCGATGAACGCAATCGTCTTACCGAAATGTACGAATGCCCCAATGCTATCAATGCCGTCGCCATTCTCGGACGAGCAAACGATGATCTCTGCGCCCATTGCCACAGTATTGACTTCGGCCAGCCTATCGGCCACCTCGCCGCATAGATCGGATTTGGTCAGGACAATTACAGGCGTTGCGCCGCTATCCCAAGCCACGGCAAGGTATCGCTCCAAGCGCCTGAGATTAAAGTCGGCGTTCAGAGACATGCATATAAAAATCGTGTCAATATTCGCGGCCACGACTTGAACGTCATGCGCCGTTCCTGCTGCCTTGCGGACAAACACGCTTTTGCGTGGCAGGACATGGTGAATGACCGCATTGCCGCCGTCTCCGCCCGTGCGGTCAAGCATGACGAAATCGCCGACAGCGGGAAAACCGTCGCCGCCATCGGCGCCCATGCGCAGCTTGCCGGATATGGCAGCCCCAAACTCCCCGCTTTCAGAAACGACCGTGTACAAGTCGCGGTGCTGCTGTGTCACTCGCGCAGGGAACAGGCCATCATAGATTGCAGCTTCCTGTATGAACGGTTCGCCGAAGCCGTATTGCGCCAGGTTTGCGTACAATTGCATCGCGTTGTCTCTCCTTATCGTAATCCTGCATTATATTGCAATACCGCTAAGTAATAAAAAGCGGGCGACCAGATAAGCCCCCCGCACGCATCACCTGAGCGTTATCTCGAGTTGCTTGTTTAATGCGCCAGCTATCTTTTGCAAGAACTCTACAGAAGGATTATAGTTTCCGCTTTCAAAACGACTGATATTGCTTTGTTTGGTGTCAGCACGCTCCGCGAGTTCTGCCTGTGTCATTTTCTTTTCGATACGGGCAGCGATAACCGCCTTGATAATTTCATGCTGTGGTGCAAGGGCTTCGTATTCTTTGCGAAATTCTTCGTCACGGAGAGCCTTTTCTTTGTACTCCTTAAAAGTCATGAATGTGACATCCTTTCATGGTTTGCCAGATAGCTTTGAGCCGCGGAAATCTCGCTCTTTGGTGTCGTCTGTGTCTTTTTGGAAGGGCAGTTCATCCAAGAAATTCTGAACGGGCACAGTGCCGTCTTCCTTTTCGTAAAAGATTATGTCCCACATGCATGATGCCCTCCCGTATACACGCCCATTATATCATATACGATATAATTATCAATAGGCAAAACAAAAAATATGAATCATCTTAAATATTGCAGTGTTGCCATGTTGGCGTGTATGGCCATGTATGCCATGTAATCCGGAAAAGGAAAAGTTTCCCCGGCGCGAACAAGCCGTGAACCCAGGAACGGCATGGGCTCACGGCATTTTCATCACTCCAAGGCCCAAGCGGCGCTCTGCTGCTGCAGTTCCACCATGTGCCTGAACGATCTGCCATTCTTAATAAGCGCGTCGGGCCTTCCCTGTTCGGCTATTTGGCCGTCCTCCAGCACGATGATTTTATCCGCGCCCGCGACGGTGCGCATGCGGTGCGCGATGATGAGGACGGTCTTGCCTTGAAGCAAGCGCGAAAGCGCCGCCTGCACCGCGCTTTCGTTTTCCACGTCCAAGCTGGCGGTAGCCTCGTCGAGCAGCACTATGGGCGCATTCTTGAGCAGCGCGCGCGCTATGGAGATGCGCTGGCGCTCGCCGCCTGAGAGCGTAGCGCCGTTCTCGCCTATCATGGTTTGGTATCCGTCAGGAAGGCCGCGCACGAATTCGCCGCAGCGAGCGGCATCGGCGGCGGCAAGCACCTCCTCATCGCTGGCGTCGCGGCGTCCGAGGCGTATGTTCTCCATGATGGTGTCGCGGAAAAGCGTCACGTCCTGGAATACGATGGCATAATGTTTAAGCAGGGCCTCCGGGTCCACTGTCGCGACGTCCACCCCGCCAAGCGTGATTTTCCCTGCGCCGGCGTCCCAAAATCGGGCTGCCAGTTTGGTCGCCGTGGATTTGCCGCCGCCGGAGGGACCGACGAACGCCGTGACCTCGCCCTGCTTCGCCGTGAACGACACGTCCTTGAGCACGATCTCGTCCTCGCCGTGATAGGAAAAATCCACATGGTCGAACACGATGTCAAAATTGCCCGGTTCGAAGTCTTCCGCCCCGGACTGCACGGGCTCCTCCTGGATGGCACGCATGCGGTTGATGTAGAGCTTCGCGTTGAACGTCGCGGCGATATTTTGCAGTGTGAGGGCGATGGGGTCATAGATGCGCACGGCGGCGAACAAAAAACCGAGGAAAAACAGGAAGTCCAGCTTGCCCGCCGCCACTTGGGCGATGCCCACGAGCACAGTGGTGGCCAGCCCCACTTTCAGGAAGGCTTGGGCGGCGCTGATGAAGGAGCCGGCCACCAGCTCGGATTGGATGCAGCTGTCCTCGGCGTCCTTGGTTTTCGCGTCGAACTCGTCGAGATAGGCTTCTTCCATATTGTCGGATTTGAGGTTCCGGATAGTCTCAAGGCATTCCTGGATGCTGTCGGTGACCACGCGTTTTTTCATGACGTTCCTGCTGCCGTATTTGTCTTGCATCTTCCTGCTCCCCGCTGTCATCAACACGGCAACGGGGACCACCCACAGTATGGCGAGCGCCATGTACAGGTTTATCGCGAAGAGCATGATGGCGATGAGCGTCGTGGAAATACAAGCCGCCGCGAGGACGGGTATGTGATGCGAGAACATCATGTCGAGGTGCGCGCAGTCGGAGATCATCGTGGCGGTGAGGTCGCTCAGATCCCGTTCGCCGAAGAATGACAGAGGCAGGCGGCGCAGCGTCTCTGCGAGGCTGATGCGGCGATTGGCGCTTTCGACGAAGGTGGCGTTGTACAGCGCCGCGTATTGGAAGTAGTGTAGGACGAACAGCACGGCCAGGATCAACACTGAAGCGCCCGTGTACAGCCAAAATTTCGCCATGGGGCTTTCGCCGAGGGCGGAACTGTCCAAAAGCTGCCAAACGGTGGCCATGATAACGCCTATGGGCAGCATGAGGCTTATGTTGCAGACCACAGTCCATAGGGTGGATTTCACGATATCCTTCGCGCCCTGTTCCGTCAGCGCGAAAACGCGCATTACTCTTTTGATCATGCCGTCTCACCCCTTTCGACCTTCCATTGGGCAGCCTGCCTGTAGTCCGCCCACATGGCGGCGTATTTGCCCTTCATTTCCAGCAGTTCAGCCTGTGTCCCGCGCTCGGCCGCATAGCCGCGATCCAGCACGATGATTTGATCTGCGTTCTTGATAGTAGACAGGCGGTGCGCGATCATCAGCACGGTCTTGCCGCGCGTCAGTTCCTCGAATGCCTTTTGGATCCGGAACTCGTTCTCGGGATCCGCAAATGCTGTGGCCTCGTCGAGGACGATGATGGGCGCGTCCTTGAGTATGGCCCGCGCCAAGGCGATGCGTTGGGCCTCCCCGCCTGAGAGGTAGACGCCTTTCGTGCCGATCACCGTATCGACGCCGTCCGGCATTTTCTCCAATATGTCGTCGCATTGGGCGGCGTGCGCGGCAGCCATCACCTGTCCGCGGGTGGCGTCCGGGCGCGAGGAGCGGATATTCTCGTACAGGCTTTTCTTAAATAGCTTAGTGTCCTGAAATACGAAAGCGACGTGCCGCATCAGGACATCCTTTGCGATCTCGCGGACGTCGGCGCCGCCGACGAAAACGCCGCCCTCCTGCACGTCCCAAAAGCGGGGGATCAGGTTGGCCGCCGTGGTCTTGCCGCCGCCGGAAGGCCCCACCAGCGCTGCGGTGCTTCCTTCGGGCACCGAAAAGCTGACGCGGTCCAGCGCCGGTTTATCCATACCGGGATATGTGAATGTGACATTACGAAACTCGATGCCCGCGCCCTGCGGGATTTTGGGGTCGGCCGCCTCGGCCAGCGGTTTCTCCTCCAAAATCCGGTTCAGTTTGAACATGGCCTCCTGGGTCTGGCGGATTGAGTCGCTGGCATACATGACGCGGTTGAGCATATTGCCGCAGGCAGGGGCGAACAGGGCATAGAAGATGAAGTTGATAAGCGTCGTGGCCGCGTTGCCTTGGGACGCGAGCAGCAGCGCCGCAGGGATGAGCAGCGCGAACGCGCCGTTGATGCAGGTGAGGAAAAGCGTCTGCCCGTTTTGGCAGCTCAAAGAATATTTTGTGGCCAGCTCGGAGTAGGATATGATGGCGTTGTAAAACGCCTTAAACGAGTAAATCGTCTGCTGAAAGACCTTCACCACGGGGATACCCCGGACGTATTCCACGGCCTCGCCGCTCATTTTCTCAATTTCCATCTGATATTGATGAAAAAAGGTGGCGTTGTCGCTTCCCATCATCATGCTCATCATACAGACGATCGCGAAAATCATGGTCGCGAGACACAAAAGCCCCATTATCCAATCGAACATGAACAGT
>JAIRSA010000242.1 GCA_031255695.1 Eubacteriales Family XIII. Incertae Sedis bacterium
CAGAATAAATCCTATAAAAGACCAATAAAAGACTATTGTACTCAAGTTATATTTATGATAGAATGTCCCTCGTAAAATACGTGCCCGAAGGCACGTTTTTTGGGGGCGGCGCATGTGTATAGGGCGCCATGGGCCCCTGTAAATGGCGGCGCATGGGCGTTTGCCACCGAATTGCAGGAAATGGCGAATGGTAGAGGCAAGTTGACATCGGCAAATCGGCAAGCTGATATAGGCAAGTTGAAAGGAGAAGATCATCATGCACAGGGTAACAAAGAAGTTAGTTCCGGCAATATTGATAGCAGCCATGCTGTTCACCACATCGCTGCCAGCCGCATTTGCGGCGTATGTACCGCCGGTCCAGTCGTCCTCCGAGCTGTATCTTACAGCGGATGGCGGGCAGAACACCATAAACATAACGGCAGTGGGCGAACCCGGCGGGCCAGACGATCCTGAGCCCCCCAGCGCGATATATGGAGACTTGGCGCTGTCGTCGGCCGGCCCCAGCTATCTGAGCAGGGACTATGCGCAGTCCGTCCGCGTAAAGGTGGAAAACAAGACGGCAGACGCGATCCAGTATTATCTGTCAGCGGAAAACCCGTATGAAGACATATACCTGAACTTTGTCAAGGCAGGCTCGATAGACGAGCCTTTGACCATATTGCCATATGAGGCGCAGGAAGTGGAGCTGAGCATATTCCTGCAAGATGCGCGCCGCCCGCGTTACAGCATCCCGGTTTCGGCATTTGTCGTGATCGGCGGGAGGGCTGGGGCGGCGGCCGAAAGCCTGTACAATCTGAATTTTTACTGCAACCTGCCAAACTTCAGCGTGGATTTCACAAAGGGGGGCATAAATGGGGCCAGCCTTGCCACCGAATACACGATCAGGAATACCAGCGGCACAAAAATAACGGACCTTACCCTGTCGCTCGGTGGCGAGGCTGCTGATTACGTGCGCATTGAGCCTGCGGTGGAATCCTATGAGATCGTGCCAAACTACGCGGTCACGGTAAAATTGATCCCCGATCTGAAAAAAATCAAGGCAAACAACAAAACGCTTGTCACAGGCACGCTCATCGCCGAAGGCGGTGGCGGCAGCAGCAACGAAGAGATTTCCTTCGACACTGAGGGGAAGGGGATCACTGTGGGCACCATAGGGGAACTCGGCCTTATGCAGGACGAGAACCCGTACCATGACATTGATATGGATGAGGGGACGGCGAGTTTCGTAACGTCGATAAGTGCCACAGGCGTGGATTTTGCCGATATAACCGCCAGGTATTACGAAGAAGGCAACCCCGCCAAAGACGGCGTCAATACTGCAGATGAGTTCTACGAGGTAGTCGGCGAAATCATCGACCCCGATACGGGGATGTTCGATTTCACCATGTATGATGCATTTACATATGACGATGGGACGAAATCTGTGCCTGTAAGCGTAAGGTTCCACACCGAACTCGTGCCGGACAGCTCGGCAAGGGCCATGGCGGCGGGCGATGCGGATACGGGCGTGGTGACGGAGACTTATTACAAGGACGGGACGCTTACGACCAAACAGGGGGCGTACCTTAGCGTCGGCGATTATAGGAGCATAGTCAACGGCATTGCCGGCGCTGGCGAATACCTAAAGATTGTCAACCTGGACAGGGATATCTTCGGCAGCGCCGATCCGGGAATCGGCCAAAAGGTGTTTTTCCAGATCGACACTTCGCTGAGCGGCATGGACCTGGACTTTATGGGCGCCTATGCCGGCCCATCAGGCCTGGTCGATTTTTCCGGGGTCAATGACATCGACGCTTTTTCGGGCAGCTATTCGAAGGTCGCCCAAATATCCGACAGCTTCGCCTTTAAGGGCGTGGAGGCATTGGGGACGGCCGCCGACATAATCGAAGCCGGCGAATCCATATACAAGACAGCAAATGTGTGGGCGAACCCGAATCCGAGCATCACTACAGAACAGAGGGTCGGATATACGGGGCTGCAGATCGCCAAGAACGTGAACAGCTTCGTTGGCGGGACGCTGCTGGCCAAAGCCGGCACGGCGATAGGGACGGCCATTGGCGACGGCCCGGGCGCGATCATCGGCTTCTTCACAGGCTACGTCGTTTCTGGCCTGCTAGGCTTAGTCCTTGACCACTACATCGACGAAATGGACGCAAGCTTTGGGGGCAATTCATTGTTTGCAAACATATTCGGGAAGCAATGCACGAACCGGGGCAGGGTGGACGCCAACTTCTACCTGCCTGACTACGGCGTGCCTGCGGATGCCTATATTACAGGCAGGATGTACGGCGGCGGCTATGTCAACCGCACTGAAACAAACTATGACAATTACCTGAACGGCGAGAAGATAGGCACTTCGCGCAATTCAGGGCTGACCGAAGTCGTGATAAACAGCCTGCCCGCCGACAAGCTGCGGCCCGGAAAAAAGAACACCGTGACCCGCGACTACGACACGGACCCAGGGAGCCATTCCGTCGTTGCGGATACGGAGATCGCCATTATATATCCTCCCGGCACGGAGATAGCCTATATAGGCGACACGCCTGCGTCGATGGAGGAGGTGCGCTTGCTGCCTGATCTGGCGGTCTATGCCGAAAACATCTACCTGAAGGATGAGGCCATCATAGGCGAGCCCAACAAGGTGATATTCAACGTGTATAACCGCGGAAGCCTAGGCGCATGGGTGGAGATAGGCGCTTCGGACCACACAGGCGCGCTCTACACGGACAGCGTGGCCAACGGCGGGGAATACCGCTATATCGGGGCGTTCTCATCAGCCGAGATCTCGTTTGCATGGACGCCTGCGCAGGAGAGGACTGACGTCACGGTCGTATTGGAGAACAAAACAGTCGGCGTTCACGAACGCAGGGCGGACAACAACTCCGCGACCCACACATTTGAAGCCCGCGGCCGCGCCGTGCCGGAGATAGGCGCGATCTCCCCCGCAGAGGTTGCCTTGCAAGACAGCGACGCTGGGATGAACCTGTCAGCCGATCTGACAAGGGCAGATGATGTCGTTTCGGCATATTTCACCTTGGACGGCGCCGCCGCCAGGTATGAAGCGGCCTTTGCAAGGAACGGGCGCGCGCTCCGCGCTTCGGCCTTCGTGCCTGCCGCAGCGCTGCCGGAGGGGGACCATACAGCCCGCCTGGTGGTCACCTATAAAACAGGCATAGACGGGACGGCATCCAAAAGCGCCGACGGCAATGTCAAAGTCACGAAGGTCCAGGATCTCGTGTTCGCCATAGACACTGCCACAATAGCAAAGCCGGTCTTTCAGGTGTGGGAACTGAGATCTTACATGTATCTGCCCGTGTCCGCAGCCATCACGGTAGACGGCGGCGCCCCCGGCAGGTACAGGCTGGCACAGACAAAAGAGATGTACGCAAACCCTGACGATTACTACCTGTTCGTCAAATGCGACGCGGGGATTCTGATCAAGAAAATCAGCCAGCTCTCATCGCCCCTCTCCCTGGCCGAGCCCTACACGCTGAGCGTCGACAAGGGGGAGGCGGACAAAATCAGCAGGATCACCATCAAATCCCTGGATGGCAGGTCCCTGCCCTCGTATGCCGTATTTACGGACAAAGAATCTGTGCTGCTCTCTTATGACGCGGCACCGGGCGCCCAGGCGGTGCCCATCAAGTTCGAAGTGGGCTACATGGCCAGCACTATATCTGACTATACTGAGATAGAGGGCGGGCTGGCTGGCGGCGGCCTAGGCGTAAATCTGGACGACTATGTCGCGATATACCGTTTCGGCTTGGGCCAGGCCCCGGCGGACAGTTCATTTGGCGGATATTTCACTACAGAATATGCCGGTTCCAAAGACGACTATAGCACGAGGGCAGTTTATGACGCAGACAAAAAACAGCTTGTGGCCATGTCCGAAAATTGGAACTATGAATATATAGAACGCGCGGAAACGCTGGGGTTCATCGTCGCTATAGGCGATACGCTGTATATCGCCGACTTGACGGACTACTCTGCGCCGATCGACCTTGACGCGGAGAAAGCGGGCTATGCGAAAATCACTTACGCCCTGGACGGGGCGGG
>JAIRSA010000128.1 GCA_031255695.1 Eubacteriales Family XIII. Incertae Sedis bacterium
TTCTCGCTTACATTCACGTCCATCCGCCAGATCCCCATGATGGCGTGGGTGCCGCTGCTGGTCATGTGGTTCGGCATAGGCGAAGCGAGCAAGGTCGCGGTAATATTCATGGCCGCCTACTTCCCCATCCTCATGAATACCATGAGCGGCATCCGCCACACGGATCCGAAGTTGATCGAGGTGGGGCAGATGTACAGGCTGACGCCATGGCGGATGTTCGTGAAAATATATCTGCCGTCAGCATTGCCTAACATCTTCGTCGGGCTGAAATTGGGGCTCGGGATTTCCTGGATGGCCGTCGTGGGCGCGGAAATGATCGCGGCTTCCAGCGGCATCGGCTTCCGCCTGAACGACGCCCGCGCCCTCTTGCAGTTCCCTGTAGTGTTCTGCGGCATGCTGGCCATCGCCTTTGCCGGCGTGCTCATGGATTGGATATTGACTTTAGTTTCTAATATTGCCACACCTTGGCAAAGAAAGCGGTGAGTGCGCCTATGGCTAATGGGCTCAAGATAGAAAATCTTTCGAAATCTTTTTTGACAGCTGACAGGCGGCCCCTGAGTGTCCTGGAGGATATTTGCCTTACAGTCGATAATAGCGAGTTTGTCACTATAGTCGGCCACTCCGGCTGCGGGAAAAGCACGCTACTGAAGATCATTGCGGGGCTGGAGGCGGCCGACAGTGGCGGCGTGAGTGTCGATGGGCGTCCCTGCAATGCGCCTGGGCCCGACAGGGGGATGATATTCCAGGAGCATCGGCTGCTGCCGTGGCTTACTATTGAGCAGAACGTGACGCTGGGCCTGGAAGGGGTGCCGCGCAGGGAGAAGGCTGAGATTTCAGGGCATTACCTGAAACTCGTGCGCCTGGACGGTTTCGGCAAGGCCTACCCATCGGAGCTTTCGGGCGGGATGAGCCAGCGGGCGGCCATCGCGCGGGCCTTGGCGACGCAGCCGCAGCTCCTGCTGCTTGACGAGCCCTTCGGCGCGCTGGACGCGCTCACCAAGATTGAAATGCAGAAGGAGATCCTTAATATCCGGCGCAACAGCAATAATACCATGTTAATGGTGACCCACGACATCGAGGAGGCGGTGTACCTCTCTGACCGCGTCGTCGTAATGAGCTCACGCCCCGGCAGGATCAAGGAGATCGTCAAGATCGAGCTCGCCGAGTCGCGCAACAGGGGCAGCGCCGATTTTGCATGGTATAAACAACGCATACTGCTCCATTTCTTCGATGAGGACGAGGAAAGCCGCCCTGAGTTTTCGATTTGAGCAGGCAGCGGCGGGCGGTCTGGCTGGCGGACGGGCTTGCGGACGGACGGCTGGGCTGGCTGCTGGCCAGCGCGCCTACGGGAGGCGGGGCTGGCGGACGGACTGGCGGACGGGCTTGCGGGCGGACGGCTGACCAGCGCGCCTACGGGAGGCGGGGCTGGCGGATGGACGGCGGGCGACGGATGAGGAGGGAATTATGGCTACCGACTATAATGCTTTGAAAAATGCAGGTTTTATGCGGCAGGTGCAAAAGGGGCGCTTCTCGCTGCGCCTGAAAGTCGTGGGTGGCAACCTTACCGCCGGGCAGATCGAAACCATGGCTTCGCTATCGCGCACATTCGGCGAAGGCTATGTACACCTTACATCAAGGCAGGGCGTTGAGATCCCTTTTATACGGCTGGAGGACATCAGTGCCGTGCAGGAGGCACTGCGGGCGGGCGGCTTGGATGCCGGCGCATGCGGGCCGCGCGTGCGCACAGTCACAGCATGCCAAGGCAGCGCCGTCTGCCCAAGCGGTTGCATCGAGACGAGCCTGCTGGCCAAAGAAATAGCAGAGCGCTACTATGGGCGGGATCTCCCGCACAAATTCAAATTAGGCATCACGGGTTGCCATAACAACTGCCTTAAGGCTGAGGAAAACGATATCGGGATCAAGGGCGGATATAGCGTCCGGTGGGACAGTGGGCACTGCTCATTCTGCGGCCTCTGCCTGAAAGCATGCCGCGAAGGGACGCTCACTCTGACAGGCGATGACAGGGCGCCGGCCGCGACCATCAGCAAAGGGGCGCTCACTCCGACAAGCGATGACAGGGCGCCAGCCGCGGCCATCAGCAAAGGGGCGCGCCACACCGCAGGCGGTGCAATAGTCTTGGACGCCGCACGCTGCATAAACTGCGGCCGCTGCGCCAAATCCTGCCCCACCAAGGCCTGGCGCTGGGAGAGCATATACCTCCTCTCCTTCGGCGGCATGTTCGGCAACAGGATCGCAAAGGGGCGCTCTCCCCTGCCCGCCATCCACGACAAGGAAACCCTGTTTCGCATAACGGACGCGGCATTGGCTTTCTTCGGCACACACGCACATGCGGGCGAACGCCTCCGCACCGTCATCGAACGCTGTGGCTGGGAAGTGTTCGAACGTGCAGTCAAAGAAGCCGCGACACCCTCTGGTGCGGTCCCTGTGCGCGATTTCCCCTAAAAGCCACGCTGCAAAATTCCCGTTGCAAGCATCGGCAGGATTACCCCCCCTCAGCCCCGCCGTTTTTTCTGATACTGGCAAACTCCTTTTTCACCTAGTCGGAAAGCAGCGTAAGGGTGCCTGTAAACTGCCCCTCGTCCCGGATGTGCATATATGATTCGTCCGGCACGAAATATGGCTGCGCGCCATATTCCCCGATGTCTTTAAAGATAAAAACCATCAGGTCATTGCCATTCAATGCCCGCTGTTCGCTGTAATTGATAAAGCCTGTGTCGATCAAGCCGGC
>JAIRSA010000135.1 GCA_031255695.1 Eubacteriales Family XIII. Incertae Sedis bacterium
TCGATGGGGTTCAGCTTGGACGCCTTGCCTGCGGGGAAGTAGCCGAAGATCACGCCTATGGCCACCGATACCCCGAAGGCCAGCGCGATGGCGTTCACGGACGGTATGGCCGTGACGCCCAGCAGGGAGCCCATCAGCAGCGCCAGGGCCACGCCCAGCGCTATCCCGACGATGCCGCCTGCGGCGCTCGTGGCTGCCGCCTCGATCAGGAACTGGCTCATTATGGCCCGCCGCTTCGCGCCGACGGCCTTCCTTATGCCTATCTCACGCGTCCGTTCGGTTACCGAAACAAGCATTATGTTCATTATCCCTATACCGCCTACCACGAGCGAAATGCCGGCGATCCCCACAAGCACCGCGGCCATCGAAGCGGTTATCTCATTCATCATGTCTATTATCTGCGACAGGCTAGTGACCCTATATGCGTCCTCGCTGCCGAATATCGTATAGAGCTTGGCGCGGACGACAGAGATCGCGGCGTCGATTTCATTGACATCGGCCGCCAGCAGGTTCCAGTTCCCTATTGACGCGTTCCCTGAAAGGCGTGTGGCCGTCGTATAGGGTATGTATATGATGTCGTCGGACGAATAGGCGGACGAGTCGGACATTTCGTCCAGCACGCCGACCACGGTGTAGGTGGAGCCGTTTATCTTCAGCGTAGAGCCCTCGTATACATTGCCGTCGAACAGCTCCTCCACGATATAGCTGCCGATCACGCATACCTTTTGCAGGCGCTCGACGTCGATATACTGCAGGAACCTGCCCTGCGACAGTTCAGGCGGCTTTATGCGGGCATACAATTCGTTGACGCCTGTGACCGAGGTGTCGATGGAGGCCGTGCCGTTCTTGGCGGAGACCTGCCCCGTCACCATGGGGCTGTACGTGACGAAATGCTCAGGATTCTCGCTGACCAGCTCGTCCATGTCATCGACGCCGAAGCTCCGGTTGCCGCCGCGCCCGGTGATCATGACCGAGATGGTGTTCGTCCCTGCGCTCTCAAGGTTGGACGTTATGTCGCTTGAAAGCCCGTTCATGATGCTCACGAGTATGATAACCGAAGCCACGCCAATGATAATGCCCAGCATTGTCAGGAAAGAGCGCATTTTGCTCGCCATTATGCTTTTGATTGCCATGCGGAGCGATTGCTTTATATTCAATGTGCCACCTCCGTGTCCTCGACAATCCTGCCGTCGTAAAGCCGGATCAGCCGCTTCGCGCGCCGCGCCACCTCCATGTCGTGTGTGATGAGTATGAGCGTGTTGCCTTCCTCGTTCAGCTGCCCCAGGAATTCCAGCATTTCAATGCCCGTTTTCGAATCCAGCGCCCCCGTAGGCTCGTCGGCGAGGATGATCTTGGGCCGCCCCACGAGCGCCCTGGCTATGGACGCCCTTTGCTGCTGCCCGCCGGACAGCTGGTTGGGCAGGTTCTTGTGCTTCTCGGCGATGCCCACCCGTTCCAGGGCGTCTTCCACCATATCGCGCCTGTCCCTCTCGTGTATGCCGCGGTATACGAGGGGCAGTTCCACGTTCTCGTACACCGTCAGCTTCTGGATGAGGTTGTACTGCTGGAATATGAAGCCGAGCGAGCTGTTACGCAGATAGGCCTGCTCGTCGTCGCTCATATAGCTGACATCCTCTCCGCTCAGGAGGTATTGCCCGCTCGTAGGCGTGTCCAGGAACCCGATAATGTTCATGCATGTGGATTTCCCGGATCCCGACTGACCCACTATGGCCACGAATTCGTTTTCCTGTATCTCCAGGTTTATCCCGTCCAGGGCGTGCAGTTCCTCGTCGCCCATGGGGTATATCTTGTATATGTCGATCAGGTTTATCAGGCCGCCGCCGGCCACGCCGCCCGCCATCTTACTGGCCGCCGCTTCTGTTCGCGCCGCCTGTGCCGCCGCCCGGAGCCTGCCTGACAGTCGTGGCGCCGCCGGCGTTCCGGATTTCGACCCTGCCTGTCCCTGGCATCATCGGGCCGCCGAACATCATCATGTTCGGTGACATGGAATTCTCGGCCGCTACAGGGACCATGATGATCTGGCCTTCCTCAAGCCCGCTGATTACCTCGATGAAGCTGTCGTTGTTGATGCCGAGCGTTACCCTGACATAATGCGTGCCGGCGGGCGCGCCCGTCTGGTCAATGGGGCCCTGGGCCTGCACGGATCTGAAGCCTCCGCCGCCTGTCCCGCCCTGCGCCGGGCGCATGCGGCCGCCTGCGCCATCCGCAGCCCCTGTGTCGCCTGCGGCCCCGGAGCCATCCGCCTCGGCGTTCAGGGCCGCGCCTGAGCCATCCGCAGTGCCCGTGTTGGCGGGCATGTCGCCGGTGCCGTATGCGGGCCCGCCTTCCGCCAGGCCGTCCGCGGCGCCCGTGCCGGCGGGCATGTCGCCAGTGGGCGTGCTGCCGCCCATCCCGGCGGCCGTTGCCGCGCCTGAGCCCGCCGGGACGCCCAGGCCATCCGCCGCTGCGGTGTCCGGAGCGTCCGCAGCGCCTGAGCGGTAGATCCCGCCGCCTGAAGCAGCGCCGGATCTGGTGTAAGCGGCGCCGCCGGCCGTAGCCGCGTCATAACCTGCCGGGGCGCCCCGCCTCTCAGGCATGCCGCCCGCAGCGCTGCCGTCCAGCCCGCCGGCCGTAGCCGCGCCGTAGCCTGCCGGGGCGCCCCGCCTTTCGGGCATGCCGCCCGCAGGATCGCCTGAGGCCGCGCCCGGGCCCGCATAGGCGCCGGTGCCGTCTGCGGGTCCGCCTTCCGCCAGGCCGCCCGCAGCGTCAGGGCCATATCCCGACGCATCCGCGCCCCCTGCGGCACTAGGGCTGTCCGGCCCGCCGAAGCCCGCAGCGCCCTGGCCTTCAGGCATATCGCCCGTAGGCGCGCTGCCGTCTGTCCAGCCCTGCGGCGTGCGGCCCTGGCCTTCAGGCATCATGCTGCCGTCATCCAGCACCACGCCGCTCTCCGTAATGCCTGAGGCCGCGCTGTCGGGGGCATCCCCCTTGACAAGCACGAGGTTGCCCCTGCTCACCGCGCCGACAGGGATCATCAGCACGTCGCTCACGGAATCCACGACGATGGTAGCGGTGGCGTTCATGCCTGGCCACAGGCCCTCAGACTCGTCGAACACGATCTTTACGGGGTATGTGGTCACGCCGTTGCTCGTGGAACCCAGGAGCCCTACATTGTCGACCTGGCCCGTAAAGAACCTGTCGGCGAGGGCATCGACCGTTATGGCGGCGATCTGCCCCTTCTGGACCTTAGCGATGTCCAGCTCGTCCACATTGATGGTGAAGCTCATGAGCGACATGTCCGCGATCACGGCCATTACCGTCTTGGTGCCGGCCTCAAGCGTGTCGCCTGCCTTCACGGTTTTGGATATCACAGAACCGGCGATAGGGGAGGTGATGCTGTAGTTTTCAAGCTGCTTGGAGGTATTCTCCCATGACAGCTCGGCCTCCTGCAGCGATATGCCGCTGTCCCGCACGCTGTTCGACAGGGAGTCGCTTGCGAGGCTGGCAAGCTGTGCGCCGGCCTCCACATATTCCCCCAGAAGCACATATATCTCATCGACCATGCCGCCCGTCTTCGCGGTCGCTATCTTCTCGCTCCCGCCTTCCAGCGCGGCCCCTTCGTAGCTGCCTACGCCGTCTGCGCTGACAGTGACATATGTCCCGGCGTTCAGTGCGCCGGGGTTCTCTATGGACACCTCGACATCGATCACCTCCAGGTAGCCATCCGCCACACGGCTGAATTCGTGTATCTTGCTTATCTTCCCCGGCAATGCCTCGAATGTGTTCTCGACCGTGACTGTCACTTCCTGCCCCACGCTGAGCATCCCCGCATCGGCCGCGCTGAATGGCACCAGCGCCGAAAGCAGCCGATCATCCACTATCTTGGCTACCTTGCCGCCGTTGCCCACATTGTCGCCCGTCTGCACGTAGAGCTCGGCGATCCGCCCCCGCATGGGCGCCACGACGGACAGCCCGCCGTATGACTCAAGTGTGTCTGCATAATTGTTCCTCGACCGTTCTAGCGACAGGTTGGCGCGCCCCAGCGTGTTCTCTATCTCGGAAGAGTCCAGGGTATAGAGCAGATCGCCCTTGCCGACCTGGTCCCCCTCGGCGAAGGTGTCGCTGACCACGTCGCCGCCCACAGTGGAGGCGACCTCAAACTGCGCGTTCGGCTGTATGGCGCCCGAACCGCTGAGCGATACCGACACATCACCCCTGCCCACCGTGTATTCCGTGTATTCGGATGCCGCTGCCTCCTCAGGCAAAAGCATCCGGGCCGAGAAGACCGCGGCCGCCACAAGGACCACACATAGCGCCGCCGCGATGAACCGTTTTCTGCCCTTGCCTTTCCTCGCCCTGGCGCGGGACGGTTCCGGATTCTTTGCTCCTTTGTTTTCCATAAAACTCTCTCCTTTTCCAGCAATGTATAACAAGCCAACAGTAGATCAAGAGCCTGCCATGACAGGGTGATTATAGTGGATTGATTGCACAATAACAAGTTATGTAAGGATTTTATATGCGTGTTGTGATATAGTTGTGATGTGGTGTAAATATTTAGAAAATATTAGGGTAGGGCAGGGGCACCCGCCGGAGCAGGGCGCCAAGAGCGGCAACGTGGCAGCAGTGGCACGCATGGCAGACCGCCCGCCTGAGCATGGCGCCAAGAGCGGCAACGTGGCAGCCGTGGCACGCAGGGCAGGGCTCTTGCTGGGACGTGGCTCCGCAGGCGCCCGCCGGAGCGGGCCGCCATGGCATCAGGCCTGCTCGCGCAATGGTATGGAAAACCAGAAGGACACGCCGCCGTCGCGGTTGACAAGCCCGTATTGGCCCCTGTGCGCGTTCACGATGGTCTTCACGATATAGAGGCCCAGGCCGGCATGGCTCTCATTGTCCCGCACGCGGGCCTTGTCGGTCTTGTAGAAGCTCTCCCATATCTGGTCGGCGTCCTCGTCCGCGATCTGCTTGCCCTCGTTGAACACGGAGAAGACCGCGCCCCCGTCATCCTTGTCCAGGGAGACCAGTATGCGCCCATTGGCGGGCGTGTGCGCGATGGCGTTTATGATGTAGTTTTTTATGGCGCGTTCAAGGTATCCCGGATCCCCTTCGACGTACAGGCCGTTCTGGATATAGACGCTGGACGAGACGCCGCTGAAGAGCACGGCCGTCCTTGAGACTACATCCCTGCACAGGCCGGAGAAATCAAAGGGCGCCAGCTCCATTGCCGAGAGCCCGTTCTCAATGGCGGAGAGGTCGAGCAGGCTCTTGGCCATCTCGTCAAGCTTGCCCACCTCTTCTATTATCGTGTCGCAATAGAAATCCTTGTCGATGGAGTCCACGTTGTTCTTGAGGTTTTCGCTGTACAGCATGAGCAGGCACAGCGGCGTCTTCAGCTCGTGGGACACGTTGGCGACGAATTCGCGGCGCATCTTGTCCAGGCGGCGCTGATGATCGATGTCGAACTGCAGCCTCTCGTTCTTTTCCCTGAGATCCGCTATCATCATCTCCAGCTTGCTGGCCATGCTGTTTATGCTGACGGACAGCTCGCCGAATTCCGTAATGGCCTGGTTTTCATTGGCGCGGTGCCCGAACTTGAGCGCGGCGACGTTATGCGCCACTTCCTTTATCTCCATTATCGGCCCTGAGAACCGCTTGGCCATCAGGAAGGAGCAGATCACCGCGATAACGAGGGCGGCGCTGAATATCAGGACATTCGCGCGCGAAAGCAGCCCCACGACCGCCTCTATCGATTCGACGGGGGTCTCGATCAGGACGTACCTGTTCTCGTTGCCGTATTCGAACACGCCGTCGAGGGAGATCACCTCTTCGTTGCTCCTTGGGACTGATTTGACCGCGGCCTCCGGGCTGTACGAAAACGTCCTGTTCAGGATCAGCCCCAGCGTCAGGCCGCTACGCCGGAGCACGGGTATGTCGATATTCCTGCTGCTGTATATGAAGCGCGATTCGCTGAAAATCAGTATGCTGATATTGTCGACCTCCGCTTCGGACGTCAGCGCGTAGAGGTCGTTGGGGTTGTCGGAGTAGTTGGCGGAGACCTTCTCGAACAGCCTTTCCGCCGCTGCCTTCTTGTATTCCACCAGGTATGGCTTCGAGAAAAAGACGTTGAAAATGATCTGGGCAAGCAGGACAGCCATGACCAGGGCGCCTGTAAACACCATGAAATTGGCGACCATAGTCCTTTTCATCGCGCGCCTCCCGGCAATTCGAACTGGTAGCCCACTTTGTGCACTGTCTTTATGCAGGCGGCGTACGGGCCTAGCTTGTTCCTGAGCTGCTTGACGTGGGTGTCGACCGTCCTCACGTCGCCCTCGAAGTCATAGCCCCAGACCGAATTGAGTATCTGCTCCCTGGAGAGCGCCATGTTCTTGTTGAGGATAAGATAATGTATGAGGTCGAATTCCTTGGGCGTAAGCTCTACGCGCAGGTCGCTTATATAGAGCGAGCGCCCCATGACGTTGATGCGCATGTCGCCCACGGCGATCTCGTCGTTTTTGCCCTTGCCCGCCCGCTTGAGCACGGCTTCCACCCGCGCAAGCAGCAGGCTGATCGAAAAGGGCTTGGGTATATAGTCGTCCGCGCCGCATTGGAAGCCCTTGATCTGATCGTATTCCTCGCCCTTGGCCGTGAGCATGATGACTGGCACGAGGGATGTCTCGCGGATCTCCCTGAGCACGGAAAAGCCGTCCACGAATGGCATCATGACATCGAGGAGTATGATGTCTATCTTCGTGTTGTTTTCATAGAATATGTCAAGCGCCTCGGCGCCGTCGGCCGCCCCAAGCACATGGAAACCGTTCGCCTTGAAAAAATCCTTGAGCGCCTTGACGATCTTGGCTTCGTCGTCAGCAATCATAATGCAGAGCTTTTTGTCGAACATAGCGCCCTCCCATGCATGGCAAAATATCGATACCAAATTTCAGTACCGATATTAGTATAGTGCATAAATATGATGGATATGTGATGGATATATGATGGGGCAAGGGCGGGCGGGCCGGTGGCCGGCTTAGCCGATTCGCTCCGAGCCAGCTCCGAGCCAGCTGCGGCGTGGCTGCCGTATCGCAGGCTGGCGTGTGAAGGGCGGCGTGTTGTGGTGGGCAGCCGCATCTGGGCCGCCGGTCAGCGCGCTACAGTGACAGCCGCCTCTGCAGCTGCTCTTTGTTTATGGCAGCCTGGATCGCGGTGTCCGGCGTTATTTTCCCTTCTTTCACAAGGTTCAGGAGGTATGTGTCCATGGTGATCATGCCTTCCTGGGCGGACGAGTAGATTATGCTTTCCATCTGGTGTATGTTGGATTCCCTTATCATATTGCAGATGGCTGTATTGCAGACCACCACCTCGAAGGCGGGGACCTCTGCGCCGTCGATCGAAGGCACGAGCTGCTGCGACACTATCCCTCTGAGGACCATGGATAGCTGTATGCGTATCTGCTGCTGCTGTTCCGGCGGGAATGAGTCTATGATCCTGTCCACGGTGTTCACGGCGCCAGTGGTGTGCAGGGTGGAGATGACCAGATGCCCGGTCTCCGCCGC
>JAIRSA010000165.1 GCA_031255695.1 Eubacteriales Family XIII. Incertae Sedis bacterium
AGCGCAAATCTTGGCCAGTTTTAATCGAAGAACAGTATCGGTAATCTTTCTTTGATTTTTACATGGAATTAGTGTAAAATGAATTAGGTGGCCATGATAGACGATGGACGGCGGAATCAGCAGAGGGGGCAAGACAGGGCAATTCGGGATGGAAAATTTTGTAGCGCGGCAGCCGATATTCAATAGAAATAATGAAGTCATCGCTTATGAGTTGCTTTACCGGAAAGACAAGGAAAAGAACTCCTATGACGAAAGCGTCGACCCGGACCAGGCGACGAGGAAAACGATCATCAACAGTTTTGTGGAGATCGGCCTTGAGAAGCTTACGAATGGGAAGAAGGCCTATGTGAATTTCACGGAGCGCCATATTCTGGACAATATGGCGAGCTTGCTGCCGCCCGATATGCTGGTGGTGGAAATACTTGAGAACATCAAGCCTACGGACGAAGTGCTGAACGCCTGCATGGGGCTAAAGAATCTGGGATTCAACATCGCGCTTGACGATTTCATTATCTGCGACGAAAATTTCAAATTCCTGGAGTACGCCGACATTGTCAAGGTCGATTTTCTAAGCACGGATCTGCAAGTCATATGCGATTTTGTGAATTGCCTGAAAACGATGCGCAGCGGGCGCAGCGGGCCCATCCACCTGCTCGCCGAGAAGATTGAAGACGATGCAATGTACAGAAAAGCCATCGAGCTGGGCTTTCATTACTTCCAGGGGTATTTTTTCAGCAGGCCTGTCATAGTCGCCGGGCGCTCGCTGCGCCCGCTCACTGTCAATAGGTTCAGGCTGTTGAAGCTCGTAATGACGCCGGATTTCGACTACCATCAGCTTTCGGAAGTCATCAGGCAGGACGTCGCGCTGTCATACCGGCTGCTGAGGCTGGTGAACTCGGCGTATTTCGCGTTCAGCACTACGATCAGCAATATCAGGCAGGCGCTTGTGATACTGGGCATGACGGAGGTCAAGAAGTGGGTCGCGCTGATGTGCCTTATGGAGATAAACCCGGACAAGACGGCCGAGATAACCAGGATGTCGCTTGTCAGGGCCCGCTTCCTTGAGCGCATCGCGCCGCTCATCGGCATGCGCACGAAGTCGGAGACCCTTTATCTGATCGGGATGTTTTCTATGATCGATGTGATAATGGAGAGCCCGATGGAGGAAATAATGGAACAAATCAGCCTTGACGAGGATGTCAGCATGCCGCTTATCGAAAAATCGGGCGTCTGCTATGAGCTGCTGAAGATAATCATCTATTACGAGAAGGGCGACTTCGAGGAAGCTATAGAGCAGGCCCGCATTTGCGGGCTATGCGAAAACGATCTGACCGAAG
Source organism: Eubacteriales Family XIII. Incertae Sedis bacterium (assembly GCA_031255695.1). GTDB lineage: Bacteria > Bacillota > Clostridia > Peptostreptococcales > Anaerovoracaceae > JAISED01. The sequence continues at coordinate 1,338 of JAIRSA010000165.1, forward strand.
CATACATGGAGGCGGTGCAGTGGAGCGGCCTATTGGGGATCTAACCTGACCCTTCCTGGCCCTTCCTGGCCGTTTCGCGTATGGCGTCGGCCGGCAGCCTGCGGCCCTGCGGCCTTGGCGCAGGATTAGCCCCGGCTTGCCATCGCCGCCGCCTTGTTTTTTGCCATCGCTGTGCCCGCGCACGGCTTCGGGCGGCGCTGCCTTCCGGCATCTGCCAGGCCTTTTCCGCCGCCATGGCCGCCATGTATGTGTAAGCGCACAGTTACTGAGGCGGATCCGGGGCGGAAATTCGATGGACTGTCGCCGATGCGATGCGGATTGAGCCCGAAACCTGTGCAGATATCCGCGAAACGCTTGACAAAGTGGAGCCGATGCGATATGATTAGTTAGTGTTAACGATATCGTTCGGTGCCCGATTTTTGGCGGATTTTCCGTAAAATTCTTTTACTGGCATATGCAGCGCTTCCGGCATTTCCGGAACAGGCGGAACCTCCGCCGTGGCGCTGTCCGGCGATTTGTCTGAACGATTAAGCAAGTATTATGATGTTTGTGATGGCGCGCAAGGACGCGCTATGGAGGCTAAAATGTGTGCAATGCCTTTAGCAATGGCGAACACAGGCGAAGAGAACTATATTATCAAGGTAGGCGGAAAGGCTGAAACACGGAAGTTCCTAGAAAATCTTGGCTTCACGCCAGGGTGCAATGTTACCGTAATCGCGGAGACGGGCGCAGGCCTGATCGTCCGCATCAAAGAATCGCGCGTAGCCCTAAGCATGGAGATGGCGAATAAGATATTGGTCTGAGCCTGCGCGTCCGGCTAGGGGCGAAGAAGCGCCAGCCGGCCTGCGCATACGCCGAGTGGCGGCCTGGGCCCCTTCAAGCCTGTGCCGCATGATGGCCCGAATCTATAGTGGCCCATGCCGTGCGGCGCGCGACATCGGCTTGCGCTTCCCGCGCGTCCGCAGCAAAGCCAGAAATAATGAAAGAATGGGGGATATGCAGATATTGGATATGCAGACACTGAAGGATATAAAGCCCGGCAACACCGTGCGCGTCGTCAAGATCGCGGGCGCGGGGCCGGTCAAGCGCCGCATCATGGACATGGGGATCACCAAAGGTACGGAGATCTTCGTGCGCAAAGTGGCGCCGCTCGGCGACCCGATCGAGGTGACGGTCCGCGGCTACGAGCTGTCGCTGCGCAAAGCGGAGTCCGAGATCATCGAGGTCAGCCGCATTACGGAAGGGGGCGAATAGGATGTCGGTCAAGATAGCGCTCGCGGGGAACCCCAACAGCGGCAAGACGACATTGTTCAACGGCCTTACGGGCTCAAACCAGTCCGTCGGCAATTGGCCCGGCGTCACGGTGGAGAAAAAGGAGGGCAAGCTCAGGAACAGCAAAGACGTGACCATAGTCGATCTGCCTGGGATCTACTCCATGTCGCCATATACATTGGAGGAGGTTATCGCCCGGAATTACCTGATCGACGAGCGCCCGGACGCCATACTGAACATAATCGACGGGACCAACCTTGAACGGAACCTGTATCTGACGACGCAGCTGACAGAGCTGGGCATACCGGTGGTCGCCGTCGTGAACATGATGGATATTGTCAGGAAGAGCGGCGACAGGATCGACACGGCCAAGCTTTCGAAGGGCATAGGCTGCAAAGTCGTGGAGGTCTCCGCCCTCAAGGGCGAGGGGATCATGGCCGCGGCCGCCGTCGCCGTCGAGATGGCGCAGGGCGGGAAAACCATCCCGCAGCACAGTTTTTCGGGCAGCGTGGAGCACGCGCTCGCGCACATAGAGGAGGCAGTGCTGCACGACATGCCGGAGGAACGGCAGCGGTGGTTCGCGATCAAGCTGTTCGAGCGCGACGGGAAGATTGCCGAGAAACTGGGCATGAAGCAGGAATCGCTCAACCATATAGAACACGATATCGAGGCCTGCGAGGCGGAGCTGGACGACGACAGCGAGAGCATCATCACGTCCGAGCGGTACGCCTATATAGGCGCCCTTATAAATGAATGCTGCCGGATCAAGGACAGGGGCAAGCTGAGCGCGTCGGACAGGATCGATAGGGTGGTCACGAACCGCTGGCTGGCGCTGCCGATCTTCGCCGTGGTAATGTTCACGGTCTACTTCGTGTCCGTGACGAGCGTCGGGGCGATCGCGACCGACTGGGCGAACGAGGGCGTCTTTGGGGACGGCTGGCGCCTGTTCGGCATAGGCACAGACGCATACGAGGCCGCATATGGGGACTTCGAGGCAGGCATTGCGGAAGAGCCCGACCCGGCCAGCTTCGGCGCATGGATCCCAGGCGTGCCGGTGGTGCTCGAAGGGCTGCTGGACGCCGTAGGCAGCCCCGGCTGGCTCAAGGAGCTGATGCTCGATGGCATCGTGGCGGGCGTCGGCGCCGTGCTGGGTTTTGTGCCGCAGATGCTGATCCTGTTCGCCTTCCTCGCCTTCCTGGAGGCCTGCGGGTATATGGCGAGGATCGCGTTCATTATGGACAAGGTCTTCAGGCGCTTCGGCCTGTCCGGGAAATCGTTCATCCCCATACTTATAGGGACCGGCTGCGGCGTCCCCGGCATAATGGCATCAAGGACGATCGAATGCGAATGCGACCGCAGGATGACGATAATGACGACGACATTCATACCATGCGGCGCCAAGCTCCCGATAATAGCCCTTATCGCCGGCGCCCTGTTCGACGGGGCCTGGTGGGTGGCGCCAAGCGCGTATTTCGTCGGGATTGCGGCGATCATCTGCTCAGGGGTCATACTCAAAAAGACGAAGCTGTTCGCCGGCAGCACGGCGCCCTTCGTGATGGAGCTGCCGTCCTACCATATGCCGACGCCCGGCAATATCCTGCGGAGCATGTGGGAGCGCGGCTGGTCTTTCATCCGCAAGGCGGGCACCATCATACTGCTCGCTACGATCTTCGTCTGGTTCGCGTCGAATTTCGGATTCGTGGACGGCGGTTTCGGCAAGACCGAGATGCAGGGCAGCATACTGGCCGTCTTTGGCACCTATCTCGCGTGGATATTCGTGCCGCTGGGGTGGGGCGACTGGCGTTCCGCCGTTGCAGCGATAACGGGCCTGATCGCGAAAGAGAATATAGTGGGGACATTTGGCATACTCTACGGCTTCGCCGAGGTAGCTGAAGACGGCGCGGAGATATGGGTCAGCCTCTCTTCGGCAATGACGCCGCTTGCGGCGTATTCCTTCCTCGTGTTCAACCTTCTGTGCGCGCCCTGCTTCGCCGCCATAGGGGCGATACGCCGCGAGATGAACAACAGGAAGTGGTTCTGGGCGGCCATAGGCTACCAATGCGTCTTCGCGTATGCCGCCGCGCTGTGCATATACCAGATCGGCCGCATAGCCTCCGGCGGGGGCCTGGGCATCGGCAGCGCCGTTGCGGCCATCATAGTGGCGATGTTCGCGTATCTGCTCTTCCGCTCTGCCAAGGAGCAGGGGGAGGCGGGCGAGATGAATTTCAGCGCGTCCTGATAGGCGGCGCGGCAGTGCCGCATACGTGGCAGCACCCCATAGAATATACGGCAGGCACTATGGCCAGAAATATTTGGCTGTAGTGCCTTTTTGTTCATCTTTAGTTCATATTTAACCATTATCATATGGATATGATATGGATTGATGCTGCCCAAGGCTTGGGACATGATCAGGGTTTGCGGACAAATTGCCGCGAAGGCGCCTTGATCCTGGCCGGATGGCAGTACCGGGGCGGCGGGCAGCCCGCCAATGCTATTGGCAGGAGGAGGCAGATATGAGAAAGATCAAATGGGTTATAGGCGTGGCGGTATTAGTTGTTGTCGCAGGGGGGATCTTCTTCCTGACGGCGGCGGCTGGCGACAAGGCGGCGCCGATCAGCTTTGTGGAGCTTCATCCGGAAGAACTGGCCAACAGCATCAGCGTGAAGGGGAGGGTGGAAAGCGTAGAGAAGACGGACGTATACACGACGCTGGGGCTTGTGGCTAAAGAGGTCAGGGTTAAGGCAGGGGAAAGCGTGGAAGAGGGCCAGGTGCTGTGCGTGCTGGACACGGAGAGCCTGGAACTCAGCATAGCGCAGCAGAAAGCGGAGCTGCGCATGTCGCAGCAGAGCGGCATGAGCGGCCTTTCGGGCGCGCAGCTGGAGCTGGATATAAAGAAGGCCGCGGCCGAAAGCTGCAAGAGCCTGTACGAGGCCGGCGCGATCTCCAAGGACGCGTACGACCAGGCGGAGAATGCCTACGCCGCCGCGAAGATCAGGTACGAAGAGGCGCTCGCCGGGCTTGACAGCACGACGGATGTCAGGTCGATCGCCATACGCCAGCTGGAAAACCAGGTCAGGGACGCCGTCATAAAGGCGCCTGTGCGCGGCACCGTCACCGCTGTGTACGCAAAGGAAGGCGCGCCTGGGTCTGGGCTGCTCTTCGTCATAGAGGATACGGAGCGCCTCCAGGTGTCGACGTCCATAAAGGAATACGATGCCGTGAACGTGGAGCTCGGCATGGATGTCGACATCAGGGCCGACTCGGTGGGGGATGCCGTGTACGAAGGGCGGGTCAGCAAGCTCGATCCGGCAGCGGCCAAGAACGCGGCCGGGGAGACCGCCGCGCTGTCGGACGCCGAGTTCGGCGCACAGGTCGAGATCCTGTCGCCGGGCGTGGATCTGAAGATCGGCATGGAGGTCAGGATGGAGATAATGCTTGAGAAGAAGGACGGCGTCTTCGGGGTGCCGTACGACGCAGTCACGATGGACGCCGGCGGGGAGGAGGCCGTGTTCGCCGTGTCGGACGACGGGCAGGGCGGCTACATTGCGAAGAGGATCCCTGTAGACACAGGCATGGAGACGGATTTCTATGTGGAGATCGCCGGCAGCGGGCTCTACGAGGGCATCAGGGTGATCAGCGACGCGTCCGACGTGCATGACGGCATGGCGGTGTCGATAGGGCAGGAGGGTTAGGCATATGAGGCGCAACAGCAATGTGATAGACATGAAGGGCATTGTCAAGTCATTCTACATAGGCACGCCCAATGAGCTGCGTATCCTGAAGGGCATTGACATTGCCGTGAGCGAAGGCGAGTTCGTATCTGTGGTCGGCCAGTCCGGTTCGGGGAAATCGACCCTCATGAACATAATCGGCGCCCTGGACAGGCCGACCGCCGGGCAATACAGCCTCGACGGCGCGGATACAAGCAGGCTGAACGACAACGAGCTTTCTGACATCCGCAACCGCAAGATCGGCTTCGTGTTCCAGACATTCAACCTGATACCGAGGAGCAACGCGCTGAGGAATGTCGAGCTGCCTATGCTCTACAACGGCGTGGGCGCTTCGGAACGCTCCCGGCGCGCGAAGGAGCTGCTGGGGATGGTGGGCATGGGCGACAGGCTGGGGCATCTGCCCAACGAGCTGTCCGGGGGGCAGAAGCAGCGCGTGGCCATAGCGCGGGCCATGGCGAACAACCCGTCTATCATACTGGCGGACGAGCCGACCGGGGCGCTGGACTCCGAGACCGGGAGGCTGGTAATGGATCTGTTCCACGAGCTCCACGAGAGGGAGGGGAAGACCATAGTGCTGATCACCCACAACGGCGAGCTGGCCGCAGAGACGGAGCGGGTGATAACCATCAAGGA
>JAIRSA010000206.1 GCA_031255695.1 Eubacteriales Family XIII. Incertae Sedis bacterium
CACTGGGCCGAGGCTTACATAGACTTTCTGGCGGCGCGCGGGGGGGTACACGGGATCTCGTCCGACGCATTCGCCCCCGGCGGCAGCATATCGCGTGCCCAGCTCGTGCAGATGCTGTACAACCTGACGGGCCCCGCGCCTGGCAGCGCGGCACAGGCCTCCGGCATCACAGCACAGGCCCCCGGCATCACAGCACAGGCCCCCGGCGGCGACGCGGCGGCCGGCGCGGCCGCAGGCTTTGAGGATGCCAACCCGGCCGCCTGGTATGCGGACGCCGTGACCTGGGCCAAAGAGGCCGGCCTCGTGCTTGGCGAAAAAACAGAGTCGGGCTATGCCTTCCGCCCCAACGATGGGGTCACGCGGCAGGAGATTGCCGCAATACTCGAGCGTTACGCGCACATCGCGAAATGGCCGCCCTACGCGGAGGGCGCGGCCGGCACGGCCACGCCAGCCATCACGTCAGCGGTCAGCCCGGCCACGCCAGCCAGCACGTCAGCGCCCGGCAACGCATCCGGCGCAACCACGCCAACCGGCCCCGTCACGTCAGCTTCCGGCGCGGCCACATCACCCGCCCCGGCGCCCGCATTCGCCGACGGTGCCGGCATATCGCCCTACGCCTCCGCTTCGGTGGCCTACATGCAAGAGCTCGGCATATTGAGCGGCGTGGCAAACCCCGACGGGAGTTTCTCCTTCCTGCCGCGCCAGGGCGCGACCAGGGCAGAGGCCGCCAAGATGCTATCGATGCTTGTGATGAAAGCCTTTTTCTAAGATTTGTCGCGCCTAGCGGCACGGGATGTATGAGAGGGATAGTGAATGTTCAGCTGTCCCCGTCGCTGATGGCTTGTTTGGATATTACATGCTGCCGCTCGGCGGGCAAGAGATTAGGTTTAACCTGTATATCTTTAAAAACATCCTAAATGAGGGCACGGCCGGAGCCGTGACGCGGTTTCTGGACGAGTTCCCTGCGTTGTACGGCAAGACGCGGGCGTTTATCGCGGCTCAGGCGGATGACGATGATGTGGACTACTTTTTCCGGGCGGCCGCGCCTCTAGCCGATAACCAGTATCAAGAAATGCGCGAGCAGCCTGCCTGCGTACACGATGATCACTACGCCGCAGATGATGTTGATCCAGCGGATCACGCGCGGCGTGAACCGGCTCCCGAAGATCTGCAGGAAGAAGGTTATGCCGAAGAACCAAAGCGTGGACGCGCACATGACGGCAAATAGGAACACCCACCCATCGGATTCGCCCATAGCCGCCCTGGACGCGCCGAGCAGCATGGTGCCGTCAATGATCGCCTGGGCATTGCCCCACGTCACCACGAAGGCGGAAAATGCGAGTTTCCGCAGCGGGACATCTACAGTCTTCGTCTCCGGCGCGTCGCCCGCATGCCTGATCAATGAGATCCCTATGAAGGCCACGACAATGCTGCCGGCCAACAGTATGGCGCGCTCCGCCCACGGCACATTCTGCATAATAGCGCCGACCCCAAGAAAACACGCGAGCGCGAGCGTCACGTCGAAAAAGACCACTATCCCCGCAGTCATATAGGCACGCGTGCGGCGCTGCGTCAGAGCCGAATTGATCACAAACATGTTCTGCATGCCGATCGGCGCGACATAAGCAAGCCCCAGCATAAGCCCTTGCAAAAATATATCCATACCAAATCCCCTCTCCGCACCTATGGCGCCATCTCCTCAAAACTCACGAGCTTTACATTGCCGCGCCTGCCTGCTTCTGCAATAAGCCTGTCCGTGAAGCCTGTTTTGGCAAAAAGCCAGAACCATACATTTTTATAGTGGAACAGCTCCGATTTCCTTGTGAGGGCATTCAGCACATCTATGTCAACCAAGGCATTCGTCCACTTGCACTCGCAGAACATGGCGCTATCCTTTCGGAAGGCCATCAGGTCGATCTCCTCCTGCCGCCTTTCGTGCGGGTTGTTCCCCCACCATCTGCCTATCGAGCCGGGCGGGAACGGCAGGGCGCCCTCCCTGGCCAGCCCCATCAGATATTGCTTGCATATTTCTTCAAAAGCCACGCCCATGTACGCCGACAGCTCTTCAGATATATCAAAGTCGAAAATTGCGCCGCCTATGCCCGACACAATGCCGCTCAGGTTCGGAAATACAAAGCGGTACCAAAAACGGAACATCATGTCGCCCAGCAGGTAGATGCTCTTTTGGGACGGGGGCCCGGCAATGGGCAGTTCCTTCTTCACAATGCCCAGCGATATGAGCGCGCTGAGGTATTTAGCGCACTTATTGCTTTCAATCCCGCATTTTGTGGCTATCTGGCTCAGCCGGGAAGCACCGCCGGCGATGGCCCCGATAATGCCGTTATAGGTGGATGGCTCGCGCAGTTCCTGTTTCATAAGATTGCCCGGTTCCTCGAAGAGCAGCCCCGAAGATGTCAGAAACAGGTCTATAATATTTTCCCGCACCGATTTGGACGCACTTATTTTATTCAGATATTCAGGGACACCGCCCACCACGCCGTACAAGATTGCCCTGCCCTCTTTGGGGAATGCCTCTAGAAACGGCAATGACTCGAAGAAGCTGAACGGCGCAATCTTGAACTGCGCTGTCCGCCTGCCATAAAGTGGGCTTTTATACCCCAGCACCTGATTCTCCATGAAACTCATGCTTGAACCACAGAGTATCAGGAATAGCCTGCTTTCTGTAAACTGCGCATCAATATGCGCTTGCAGGATTGAAGAGATGGGGCGATAGCCCCCTGCCAGGAATGGGTATTCATCGATGGCCAGCACGAGCCTGCCGTCCATGGAGTTCTGGCTGATGTAGTCAAATGCGCCGTCCCAATCGGAAAATGACGCATTCCCGACAAGCTCTTTGGCCGTCACAGAATACACGTCGTTGCTAAAGGCTTTCAGATTCACCATGCCGCCCGCCTCACGGGCAATAAAGTATATGCCCTTCTTGCCCTTGAGGAATTCCTTTATAAGCGTGGTTTTCCCAACACGCCTGCGCCCATAGATGATCGCGAACTCGAACTTGCCGCTGGCGTACATCTCGTTTAGTTTTTTTAGTTCCGCATCCCTTCCGACAAACACGCCCGCCTCCACTATGCTTATCCGCCCGCATGCCGCAGTTGGCCCTGCCCATGCATAGCTTCCTTGTCCATCGATAATAATGCAACTCTAAAGTTTGCAACTTACGAGTTTTATTATACCGCAGGCTGCCTGAAAGGTCAATGCGAAAAAACACGCCGCACGAAAAAATGCGCCGGCGGCGCGGCATAGCTGATACGCATCTATATAGCTATGGGCGTCAACCCGTTGGCCGCATCATAGCTACCGGGAATTTGCGTTAATTGAAGACACGACGC
>JAIRSA010000221.1 GCA_031255695.1 Eubacteriales Family XIII. Incertae Sedis bacterium
CTCGTGCGCCAGGGACGGCGTGATGTCCGAGTTGCGCAAGAGAGAGCATTATGAAAAGCCAAGTGTGAAGAGAAAAAAGAAGTCTGAAGCTGCCAGGAAAAAAGCAAGAAAGTACTAAAACCGGTTTTGGAATTGGCCATATAGGCCAAAATGCACAAGTACGCCTTCTCCGATCCTGAAAACAAGGACAAGCTGATCTGTCAGATGCCTACAGCGATGAAATACTGATCTTGACGGAGTATTTGTTAGCGAGGACGAAATCAAAATTGCCGCCGCGACGGCGGCATGGCCCGCCAGCGTGCCCGGCATGCCGGCTGCACGCATAATGGGCCGGGTCGAATATAAATGTTGGAGTGCGACATTACGAAAGCCACTCCAACATTTTTCTTAACATGGTGGGACATTTGGAAAATAGACAGAATGACGAGTTTAAGATAAAGATAGATCATGACCATATCACGAACGGCGTGTTTGGCAACCTTGACGCAAACCTGATGATTATCAAGGACAATTACGACGTGGACATTGTCCAGAGGCAGGACGAAATGATAATCAAAGGCGCAGAGGCGTCAAAGGCGCGCGATGTCGTGTCCGAGCTGATCGGCATACTCGAATCTGGGGACAGGCTTGACCCGCAGACCGTGAACTATGTCATAAGCCTTCAGCAAAAGGGGATTTCCTATCAGGGGAACAATGTGAACAAGGACGTGGTGTGCTTCACGCACAAAGGGAAGCCCATCAAGGCGAAGACCATAGGGCAGGCGGAATACGTGAAGAGCATACGCGGGAAGGACATCGTGTTCGGCGTCGGCCCTGCCGGCACCGGGAAGACCTACCTGGCCGTGGCCATGGCCATAAACGCGTTCAAAAACAAGGAAGTGGAGAAGATCATACTCGCGCGCCCCGCTGTGGAGGCCGGCGAGCGCCTCGGCTTCCTGCCTGGCGATCTGCAGGAAAAGGTCGACCCGTATCTGCGGCCGCTCTACGACGCGCTGTACGAGATGCTGGGGCGCGACGCCGCGCTTCGCCTCAAGGAGAGGGAGAGCATAGAAGTGGTCCCCTTGGCCTACATGAGGGGGCGCACCCTCGACAATTCCTTCATAATCCTCGACGAGGCGCAGAACACCACGAAGGAGCAGATGAAGATGTTCCTGACCCGCCTGGGCTTCGGCTCGAAAGCCGTGGTCACTGGCGACATAACGCAGATAGACCTGCCGAGGGGGAAGAAATCGGGGCTGGTGCACGCCATCAAGGTGCTTGAGCACGTGAGGGAGATAAAGTTCTGCTTTTTCCGCGACAACGACGTGGTGCGCCACTCGCTTGTGCGCAAAATCATAAATGCCTATGAACGGCACGACCGGGAGAACCCGGAACCCGACGAGTAGGCGCGGGGCCGGGGCCGCGAAAGGGCAGGCCCGTACGCAGGCTGGAAGCAGCTCCGGGGCGCGCTCTGGGCGAGCCTTGGAAGGGGCAGCCCGTATGCAAGCTGGAAGCAGGCAGGGGCCGTGAAAGGGCAGGCCCGTGCGCAAGCTGGAAGCAGGCAGAAGCCGGGAAAAGACAGTCCCGTGCGCAGGCTGGAAGCAGGCAGAAGCCGGGAAAGGGCAGCTCCGTGCGCAGGCTGGAAGCCAAACGTATCCGGTACAGGCAAAGCTATGTGGGCAGATAGGGAGGTTGGTATGAATATTATATTCAGCGACGAAAAAATGCCGGGGAATACCGTGATCGACTTGATGAAACGCGCGGGCGCCCTCGTTATTGCCGACAACGGGATCGATCCCGGCGCCGCAGAGATCAGCGTCACATTCGTGGACGCTGACGAGATGCGGGAGCTCAACCGTGTGCACATGGGCAAGAACCAGGTCACCGATGTCCTCTCATTCCCACAGTACGGCTCGCGCGGCGAGATCCCGCCGGAAGGGCACTTCTCCATGGGCGACGTCGTCATATGCTCCGAGCAGGCGCTGCTGCAGGCAGACGAATTCGGGCATTCACCGGAGAGGGAGCTGGTCTATCTCTTCGTGCACAGCATATTCCACCTGTTGGGATACGATCATGGCGACGAGGAGGCGCGCACGGAAATGCGCGAGGCGGAGGAGAGGATCATGGAGGGCGTGGGGCTTAGACGATGAAGACAGGTTTTATTGGCATTGTCGGGCGGCCCAATGTGGGGAAATCAACCCTGCTCAACTGCCTGACCGGAGAGAAGGTCGCGATCGCCACCGACAAGCCGCAGACCACGCGCAACCGGATAAGGGGCATACTGACGGAGGAAGGCGGGGCGCCGGGCGAAGGCTTCCAGATGGTCTTCATCGACACGCCTGGCATACACAAGCCGCGCAACAAGCTTGGCGGTTTCATGACGGAGACGGCCCTTGGCACGCTGAACGAAGTGGACGCCGTGGTATTTGTCGTGGACGGCGGGCTCTCGGAAGGCACAGGGGATCGGCATATACTCAATATATTGGCGGAAACGGGCACGCCGAAGATCGCTGCGGTGAACAAGATAGACCTCATGCCGCCTGACGCGTTCAAGGCTGTGTTCGACGAATATTCGAAGCTTGGGATCTTCGCCAAGGTGATCGGGATCTCGGCCAAGGACGGCACCAATGTGGGGCAGCTGAAGGAGGCGCTCCGCGGGATGCTGCCCGAAGGCGACATGTTTTTCCCGCCCGATATGTTTACGGATCATCCTGAGAGGTTCATCGTCTCGGAGATCATAAGGGAAAAGCTTCTGATGTATCTCGACGACGAGATACCGCACGGCGTGGCCGTGGAGATCGAAAGCTATGAAGAGACGCCCGCGCTCACCAAGATCGGCGCGGTCATAATATGCGAGAAGAAATCGCACAAGGGGATAATAATCGGCAAGCAGGGGCGGAAACTCAAGGGGATCGGCATGAGCGCGCGCATAGAGATAGAGAACCTGCTGGGCGCCAAGGTATTTCTGGAACTCTGGGTCAAAGTCAAAGAGAATTGGCGCAATAACGACTTTACGCTGAACAATCTAGGGTATAATACTGTTCATAAGCCGAAGCCGTAGCGGCGCCCGGCGCGCTTCCGGGCGGTGGCGCGCATACGCCGCCTGCGCGGAAGGCGGGAATCTGGGCGGGCACGGCGCCTCCAGCGCCTGAAACAGCAAGCGAAAGCGGCTTCCCGGCGGGCACGGCGCCTCCGGCGCCTGAAACAGCAAGCGAAAGCGGCTTCCCGGCGGGCGCGGCGCCGGCCGGGCGGAACCAGAATGAGGGTCTGCATATGCATACAGTCACCGACGGGATCGTGTTCAGCCAGATCAAGACGCTCAACGGGCGCCGGATGATCCGGCTCTTTTCCCGGGATTATGGCAAGATAAGCGCAGGGACTTCGATCCGGGAAAGCGGGAAAAGCAAGTCCGCGCTCGCGCTCAAGCCCTTCGTGCATGGCAGGTACGAGCTGAACAAGACGCACAGCACCTACCATATCAACAAAGCGGAGACGCTGCACAGCCATTATGGGCTTGCCGGGGACATGGAGCGCTATGTGAACTGCTCATATGTCCTCGAACTTACGGACCGCCTGCTGCCGGAGGGCGCCCCGGCGGAAAAGCTCTTCCTGATGCTGGCGGAATTCCTTGATCTGATGGAAAAAAGGCGCAAAATGTTTGACCCGCTCGTGCTGTCGTATATCTTCAAGGCGCTGAAGCTGTGGGGCGCCGCCCCTGAGCTTGAGAAATGCGTGGCCTGCGGCAACCCGGCCGGCAGCCCGGCGTATTTCGACATCGCCGGCGGGGGCGTCATATGCGCGGAGTGCCGGGCATCTGCGGCGGAAGGATCAAATATTGAAAAATTCGAAAATGATAAGTTGCTTTATCCGATTAATTTTGGTATAGTTAATGTCGTGAAGTATTTGACCGATCAGCCTTTGCGCGATTTTGAACGGCTTGCGCTGGATGAGGGCGTATCGGCGGCGCTTCGGCTGATCGCGCGGGGCTACGCCGCGTACCATCTGGACATTGGCAGGCTTAGGACCGAAGAGTTCTTCGGGGTGCGCGACGGCTAGGCCAAGGCAGCCGGGCCGTGTCATGGATGCAGCGCCTTCAGGCAGCTGCCATATTTGTGAAAGGGGCATACAAATGGAAATTACACTTGAAAAGATCGAGCTGGTAAAGGACAGAACAGGCGTAAGCTACAAAGAAGCAAAGGAAGCCCTTGAGGCAGCGGACGGGAGCGTAGTAGACGCCATCATCAACATTGAAGAGACCATAAACATGGGCAGCCGCGGCAAGATAGGCGCCCAGAGCGCACAGCTCCTGGACAGGATCAAGGAGATAGTGAAGAAAGGCAACGTAAGCAAGATCACTGTCAAGAAGGACGGCACGGTGCTGCTCAACCTTCCCATCAACGTGGGCGTGGTGGGCGCTGTGCTCGCGCCATGGGCCGCATTGGCGGGGGTGCTCGCCGCGTTCGGCACGAAATGCGAGATCGAGATACTGAAGGATGACGGCGAAGTCATAGAGGTCAGCGGGATCGCGAACGACACGTTCAGCGACGTCATGGAAAAAGGCGCCGGTTTTATGGAGGACGTGAAAGTCATGGGTGCGGATGTGATCGACACAGTGCGCACGAAAGCCCAGAATATTGCGAAGCGCCCCGAAAAATACCCGGACGAAGACTGGGCGGACGAGGCGCCATATCAGCCAGGCCCTAGCACGGACGACGGCTATGTCCCGACGGCGGCAGGCGAAAATACTGAAGATGAAAGGGATAAAACGGATTCAAATGAATGACATCGTTACCATGGACAGGATAGTGGCCCTTGCCAAGAACAGGGGCTTTGTGTATCCGGGCTCAGACATATACGGCGGCCTCGCAAACAGCTGGGATTACGGCCCTTTGGGCGTGGAGCTGAAAAACAATGTAAAAAAAGCGTGGTGGAAGAAATTCGTACAGGAATCGAAATACAATGTAGG
>JAIRSA010000237.1 GCA_031255695.1 Eubacteriales Family XIII. Incertae Sedis bacterium
AGCCTATATATTTGTTTGAGACATTGTCGGCGTCTATAAGGACCGCAATTTTATTATCGGCTTTTCTCTCCATAATATTATTACCATTTTACTTCTTTCCTAAAAGCCTAAGCTTTTCACTTACTAAAAAAAATCGTGGCCGCCTGGGGCCTCCGCCCGCCGCCTGTGGCTGCCGCTTTCAGCGGCGGCTGGCCGTAACCCGCAGCGGCTCATGCGGCCTGCGGCGGCTGGCCTGCATCCTGCGGCGCATGCCGCTTTCGGCTGCGGCCGCCTGGCCCTATGGCAGGCGCGTGGCCTGGGGCCTCCGCCCGCGGCCTTTATTCCTGCGTGACCTGGTTGTTTATGGCGTCCCCGGGCGGCACTATCGGCCATACGTTTTCGTCGATGGACAGATCGCAGGCTATCACCGCGCCGGCGCCATATTCGCGCGCCTCGCTGATGGCGGCCCGCAGCCCGTCTGCGTCGCTGACATGCCAGCCCCTCAGCCCGAAGGCCTCGGCCAGGCGTTCGTAGTCCAGCACGTCAGGGAGATCCGTGGCTGAATAGCGCCTGTCGAAAAACAGCTTCTGCCATTGCCTTACCATGCCTAGCGTATTGTTCTTCATCACGAACGCTATCAGCGGGAGTTTCTGCGACGAGACCGTCATAAGCTCCGTGCAGTTCATGCGGAAACTGCCGTCCCCGGTGACGAGTATGACGCGCCTGCCGGGGTTGGCCATCTGAGCGCCTATGGCCGCTCCCATCCCGAAGCCCATCGTCCCCAGCCCGCCCGACGTCACCAGCTGCCTGGGGCCTGAGAAGGGCCACTTCTGCGCCGTCCACATCTGGTGCTGCCCGACATCGGTGGCCACTATGGCATCCCTGCCGAAGGCCTCCACGATGGCCTCAAATATCGCGTCAGGCCCGAAGCTGCCGCCGCCCTGCGAGGACGCGCCCTGCCGCCAGCCCTGGATCATGGCGTTCCACTCCAGCCGCCTGTCCTCGCGCACGGCCGGGACGAGGCGCGTGAGTATGTCCCTCACGTCCCCGACGACCTGATGGTGGCTCGCCACGTTCTTGTCGATCTCCGACCTGTCGATGTCTATATGCACTATCGTGGCGCCCGAAGCGAAACGCGGGATATCGCCCGTCACCCTGTCGCTGAAGCGCGCGCCTATGGCTATGAGGAGATCCGAGTTGTTCACGGCGGTATTTGACTCTATGGCGCCGTGCATGCCCGCGATCCCCAGCGACAGAGGGTCCTTCCTGTCGATGGCGCCGAGGCACATCAGCGTGGTCGCAACCGGTATCTGCGACTTTTGGGCCAGCGCGCGCAGCGCCTCCGAAGCCTCTGCCAGCACCACGCCGCCGCCTGCGTATATGACCGGCCTTTCGGACTTGTCGATCAGCCCCGCCACAAGCGCTATATCGTCATCGCATACCTGCGGGCATCCGTATAGGGGGAGAGGCGCGGCCGCCTCGTACTCGCCCATCTCGACGGTCAGGTTCTTGGGGACATCCACGAGCACGGGCCCTGGCCGCCCGCTCTTCGCGATCCTGAAGGCCTCGCGGACGGCCGGCGCAAGCTCGCTGACGCTCTTGCAGAAATAGCTGTGCTTCACTATGGGCATCGTGATGCCCACTATGTCCACTTCCTGGAATGAATCCCTTCCAATGGACGCTAGGGGCACCTGCCCGGTTATGACGACTATGGGCGAACTGTCCATATATGCGGTCGCTATGCCAGTGACGGTGTTGGTGGCGCCAGGCCCGCTAGTCGCGAAGCATACGCCCACCTTGCCGCTGGAACGGGCGTACCCGTCCGCAGCGTGCGTGGCGCCCTGTTCGTGGCAGGTCAGTACGTGGTTTATGCGCCCGTCCGACGTGTAGTCGTAGAGGGCGTCATAAAGCGGCATTATCTGGCCGCCGGGAAAGCCGAATATCGTGTCGACGCCTTGCTCCATAAGGCATTCCATTATTATTTTCGCCCCACTTAAAAGCATCTACTTGCCCTCGCCCCATGAATACATTTTGCGGAGTTCCTTGCCCACTGTCTCCAGCTCGTGCTCCTGATGGATCCGCCTCGACGCCAGGAAGTGCGCCAGCCCGCTGCGGTTCTCGCCTATCCACTTGGCCGCGAATGTGCCGTCCTGTATCTCCGCAAGCACCTTGCGCATCTCCGCCTTGGTCTCTTCGGTGATTATGCGCTTGCCTGTCTCATAGTCCCCGAACTCCGCCGTGTTAGAGATGGAATAGCGCATGCGCCCGAAGCCGCCCTGGTATATCATGTCCACTATGAGCTTCATCTCGTGTATGCATTCGAAATACGCGCTTTCCGGCTCATATCCCGCCTCGACCAGCGTCTCGAAGCCCGCCTGCATGAGGGCGGTCACGCCGCCGCAGAGCACGGCCTGCTCGCCGAAGAGATCCGTCTCCGTCTCTTCCCTGAATGTGGTGCGCAGCACGCCGGCCCTGGCGCCGCCTATGCCCGAAGCGTACGCGAGCGCCCTGTCCCATGCCTTGCCCGACGCGTCCTGGTGCACCGCTATGAGGCAGGGCACGCCCTTGCCCGCGGCATACTCGCTGCGGACCGTGTGCCCCGGCCCCTTGGGGGCGATCATGGCCACGTCAACGTCGGCTGGCGGCACGATCTGCCGGAAATGTATATTGAACCCATGGGCGAACATCAGCATCTTGCCCTCTGTGAGGTTGGGCTTGACGCTGCCCTCGTATATGTCGGGCTGCTTCTCGTCCGGCACGAGCATCATGATGATGTCCGCCGCTTTCGATGCCTCAAATGCCGTCTTCACGGCCAGCCCGGCCTTCTCGGCGTCCTTCCATGACGAGCTGCCTTCATAGAGCCCGACTATGACATCCGCGCCGCTTTCCTTGAGGTTCAGCGCGTGCGCATGCCCCTGGCTGCCGTAGCCGATCACGGCCACGGTTTTCCCATCCAACAATGATAGATTGCAGTCACTCTGATAATAGATCTTGGCCATTACGATTTCCTCTACCTTTCATAAACAGCCCGGGCCCGGCGCCCGGACATTAAAAAACAGCTATACCGACAGCCTATCAGGCATGCAGCCTCTCTGGCATGTCCCGTCATATTATTTTACTATCATGGTGATGTTAAATCAATAGACTTGTCTAGTATTTCGGCGGAATTTTTCAATTTTCGCCGCCAGCCGGCGCCATATATGCGCCATATGGGCTATAAACCGCAGAAGCGCGCATGCCAAAGCCAAGGCGCCGCCGGCCAGGCCAGCTGCGGCCGGGCCGCAGCTGGCCTGGCGTTATCGGCTGCATTTCCCATAAATCCCAACATTGCCCTCGAAGGACGCCTCGAAGGCGCCATCCGCATTTCTCCAAAACCGCTTGACATATTGAATCAAACTGTGCTAATCTCTTTCCGTAGCCAGATATTTCTTTGGCTAAGTATTTCTTTTAACACCCGCCCCCTAGTATGGGGATTTTTCGCTGCTTGCGGGTTTGCCGGAAGGAGATGACGAACTGTTATGCGCAAGAAAACCATTATCGCTGCGGCTGTGCTTTTCAGCCTTCTGACCACAGAAATCGTGTTCGCCACTGAGGCTTCGGGCCATAGGCTCGGAGAAGAACTGCCCATCTGGAGCGTCATCCCGTTCGTAGGGCTGCTCCTGTCCATTGCCATATTCCCCCTTGTGAAGCCCAAATGGTGGGAGCACAACCTGCTGTATGTGGCGCTCTTCTGGGGGCTTGTATTTTTCATACCCTTCACCATCGGCTTCGGCATCGCCGAATCGTTCAAAGAACTGGTCGAGATCGTCGCGCTTGACTATCTGCCGTTCATAGTGCTGCTATGGGGCCTGTTCGCCGTATCCGGCGGCATAGTGCTCAAGGGCGACCTGGCCGGCTCGCCCAAAAGCAACATCGCCATGCTGCTCATCGGCAC
>JAIRSA010000001.1 GCA_031255695.1 Eubacteriales Family XIII. Incertae Sedis bacterium
TCGTTAGGCGTCATCTTATAGTGCGCCTTGAAGTGCTGGTATAGGTATTTTTCGGACGAGAAGCCGCAGATATCGGATATCTCGGTTATCGACATGTCGCTTTCCTGCAATAGCCGGGCGGTCTCGTATACCCTGTTCATGAGTATGCCGTCATGAAGGGGGATGTTTATGACTTCCTTCCAGAAATGCAGTATCCTGCTGGTCGAGATGCTCAGATCGTCGGCGATGTCCTTTATTATCAGATGCCGCCTCTGGTAATTGCTCGATATATGGGCAATGATGCTGTACAGCCGCTCTTTGTCCGAATCCTTGAGGCTGGCCAGCGGCACCTTCAGGAAATTCGTGTTCGTGAGCCACTTGATGAGCAGGGCCAGCATTATGTCGCCGATGCCGGCATATACGTCCTGCCACATAGGCACATTGCGCAGCCGGACAGAGAAGAGCCGTATGATATAGTTGCGTATGGCCCCGCATATCCTGCGCGTTTCAGGGTTTGACTCGTCAGGCTGCAGCGTGAAGCTGATGCCACGCATGTGCGGGATCCCTTTTTGGTAATGGCTCAAATCGAAATAAAGGGATATTATCGTGGCGGGCCGGCCTATGGCGGTGACGCTATGCAGTATGCCGGCGTCTATGACGGCCAGATTGCCGTCGCCCAGCTTGATTTCCTCAAAGTCCTTGCGCACCTTGACATCCCCGTCCAGCACGAAGAGCAGTTCAAGGGCGTCCCTGTGAAATGAAAGACCTTCTTTTACGACAACCGACAGTTCCATCAATATCGGCTGCCCTCCAAATTCGATATGCCCAATCATAATAAACACTCCAAGACGGATCATTTATACTATTGTTTGATATTTGGCTGCGGCCGGCGCATAGGCGCGCAACGCGGCAGGCCCCCCGCTTGCGCTTGGCGCGGGAAGGCCGTTCCGCCACGCTCTGTCACGTCTATGGCTGCCGTGCGGCGCCAATGCCTATTCGTACCATTGGCTGCCCTGTTCCTCTTCCTTATCGTCTATGCTGAGAATAAGTAAGGCCAGCGCGAGGAAACCGGCTGCGGCAAGCCTGATCTTTGTGCTCTTCTTCATCGTGAAATCACCTCCTTGGCGTGTTAGCCGCTTCTTGCTGCGGCCCGGGTCTGTTCGTAGGCGCGCTGACGGCGCCTGAAGCCCTCCATGACTATGCCGGCCAGCAGCAGCAGGGCGCAAGTGGCGCCTATGAACAGCGCCTTTATGCAGAAAGCTGCCGCTGGCCCCTGTACGGCCTGGTTGGGCACGTAATGGGCGAAATGAAGGGCCATGGGGCAGAGCCCGCCGGCGATCCCCATCCCCAGCTTCGCGCTGAACCCCGTTGTAGCATATATGACGACGCTCATATTGATGTTGTCATCTTCCAATGACTCATCAACAAAGCTAGCCACCATCGTAAATATGATGTTCGCAGGCACTGCGGACAGCATGCCGAACAGCATATTGGCAAAGATGACGCCGGGCTCGGATTTCAGGCCGATGGCAAGCAGCATCGAAAGCCCTGCGCTGACGTATCCGGCGATCATGCAGCATTCCCGCCCAAACCTCCTGGCCAGCGCCGGGATCAGCGGCTGGATTATGAGGGAGGAAGCGATGCCCGTGAACAGCATGGATGAGACTAAGCCGGGATTGCCCAGGCTGTAGATGGCGAAGTAGGCCATCATCTGGTTCCTCACGCTGGCCCCCGCCCAGTACAGCGCGTAAGAGCCTATCAGTAACATCAGCCGCCTGTTGCCAAGCATCAGGGCAAATATGCGCTTCAAGGAGCTATCCCTGAAGCCGCACCCCCCATGGCCCTTCTCGTCTATATAGCGGTAAGCGATCAGGCACAGCGGCACGCTTATGGCCGCGAAGCACGCCATGGCCATGAAGTAGCCCCGCTGCGGGCTGCCATTGTCGAGCGCTATGGCCAGCGGTATGCCAGCGCCGCCGACGGCCAGGTAGGCCAGCACCGAAAATGTTACGCGGAAGGTGTTGAAGCTGGTGCGCTCGTCCCTGTCCTTCGTGAGGAAGGGCAGCAATGAGCTTGTGGTGATGTTTATGACTGTAAAGCTGCTCTCCCAAAGTATGACCGTCACGAAAGCGAATGCGAATTTGCCTGCAATGCCGAAGCCGGGCGTGTAGTACATCAATACAGTGCACAGCGCGAAGGGGACGCACATGAAGAGGTAATTGTTTTTATATCTGCCGCGCCTGTACGAAATGCGGTCTATCGCCAATCCGATGAATTCATCATTGAGCGCGTCTATGATCCTGTACGAAAACATCAGGATCGCCACAAGGCCGGTCGGCAAGCCGAACACATCGGTGTAGAATATCGCCAGAAAGAAAGCTGCGAAGCTGTAGGAGAAGCTCGTGGCCATATCGCCGCAACCGTATGCGGCTTTCTCGACAATCTTGTTGTCTTTTACGTATCTTCGAAAATCCATTCCAACCTACGCCGCCCGCGCAACCGCCGGCCGCTCAGTGTTGGGCTTTTATGATCTCGATGGCCTTCGCCAACTGGGCATCGGCGCCTGTGGCTGTGCCCGCCAACATGGCCTTGCAGGCCTCGTCGAGCTTTGCCATAGTGCTGTAGTCCAGCTCGCCGTAGGCATACATGCCCATATTGCCCTGAAAACGGCTGACTTCATATGCTGTCCCCCCATCCAGCACTCCAGTGGTTTCTACGTCATAGCCCAGAAAAGCGAGCCTCTGCTGCGCACCGTAGACATTAAGGCCGACGGCGCCCAGCGACGGCTTTGTCTGCTCGCGCATCGGGGCAAATGACAGGTAAAGGGACAGGAGCGCCCCGTTGTCCTTGGCTTCAGGCGACGCGACCACATAGTCTGGCTTGACGCCTACTTGGTTTATCTGTTTTTTGTCCGGCGACAGGAAGTAGAAAGTGGAGAATTTCATCATCCCGCCGTTGGGGAAGCCCATCATGACCTGTGCGACGCCCTTCCCGTATGTGGTCTCGCCCACAAGCGTGGCCGCCTTGCTGTCCTGCAGGGCCGCAGCAAGTATCTCCGAGCCGCTGGCGGAGCCCTTGTTGACCAGCAGCGCCAGCGGCGCCTTGTCATAGGCCGCGCCGTCGGCGCTGTGGGATTCTATTATCACGTCCTGGCGCATGTAATGTGTTATCGGGCCGGCCGGCATGAGCTGGTTGGCTATCTTGAGCACCGTCGCCACCACGCCGCCGGGATTGTCGCGCAGGTCGATTATGAATGACTTCGCGCCGGCAGCGGCCAGGCGGGCCTTCGCGTCGCGGAACTCGACGTCAGAGTCCTCGTCGAAGCTCGATATCCGGATATACCCGATGCCGCCGTCCAGGAGCTTGCCTTCCACGGACATGGTGTGTATGACCTCCCTCGTCAATGTAAATGAAAGCTCGGCGCCGCCGCGTTCTACGGTGATCTCGACCTTGCTGCCCTTTTCGCCCTTTATGAGCCGGACCGCGTTGCTTGCGCCTGTGCCCGCCACGGATACGCCGTCCACCTTCACGATCACGTCGCCGCTCTTTATGCCCGCCCTGCCGGCAGGCGTGCCTGGGATCGCGGAGACGACGCGCGCCGAACCCATATAGTCCTCAAAGCTCAGGCCTACGCCCTCGAAGGTGCCCGTGGCGCCGTCAAGGAAGCGCTGCCCTGCCTCCGTGTCGATATAGTACTCGCTGTACGGGTCGTCGAGCACATCGACCACACCGGCGAAGGCGCCCTTCATAAGGAGCTCGTAGTCGACGGTGTCCTTGTACTCGCGCTGGATATATTTTATGTACTCTTTAAGAAAGCCTGCCTCAGCGTCCAGATAAGCGTCGCGGCTGGCCGTCCCGTCCTCGCCGTAGGCGAAATTCCCGAAACCGATCACCCCCAGCGCGGTAATCGATGTCACGACCATGACTACGACGATGATAATTGCGATAATCCTTGCGATTTTCCTGGATTTATATGGATTCATAAAGCTTTCCTTTCTTTATCTGCCCAGTGGGGCGTATCTGCCTGCTCAAAGGATCTCTATCTTCAGATAGCTCCTGCTCTCCGCGAGCCCTTTGAGGCTCACGTTGTAGTCGATGTCGAGGTAGCCCTTGCCCCCGTCGCGCTTCAGCTTGTTCACTACGAAATTCGTAAGCACCTCCATTTCGATCGACCCGAACGGGGTCTCGTAGTAGCCCTTGAAGCGCCGGCCCTGCTCGAACTCAATGGCTGTGTCCAGCCCGATGGATTTGCCGAAACGCTGCATCTTCACCTTGCCGTCCGTGATCTTGAGGCTTGTGGTGCAGCCCTCCATGCCGGACAGGTCGCTCTCGTCGTAATAAAGCAGCACGGACTCGTCCTCTTCGTCGTACTTGCCTTCGGTGATGAACTCCATCTGCTGGTCGCCGCCGTCTATGCTAATCTGTTTGCCCACTATTTTCAGCATTATATCTTTCATTTCCCAACCTGATTATCCTTTCAATCAATTCCGGGTAGGTGACCCCCTTCTCACGCCACAGCGATGGGAACATGCTGAATCTGGTGAAGCCCGGTATAGTGTTTATCTCATTTAGGTATAGTTTCCCGGTCCCTCTTTCCAGGAAAAAGTCTATCCTAGAGAAGCCTTCGCAATTCAGCGCCTGGTAGGCGCCGGCCGCCAGGATCCCCAGCTGGTGTGCCGTCGCGTCCGGTATGTCCGCAGGTATATACAGCTTTGTGCCGGCGCTGCGGTATTTCGAATCGTAGTCGTAGAACTCGGCGTCGGGCACGATCTCGCCTATGGCCGATACCTCGGCCTGACCGTTGCCTGTTGCCCCGATCTCAAGCTCGCGGCAGTCCAGCGCCTCTTCTATGATCGCGCGCCTGTCGTGCCTGAAGGCCTCTTCCAGGGCGCCCTTCAGGGCATCGGCGGATTTCACGCGGCTTATGCCGACGCTAGAGCCCATGTTGGCGGGCTTGACGAAAAGCGGATAGCCGATGCCGGCCGATATAGCGCTGATCGCGGCCGCAGGATCGGCTAGGAAGCTTCGCGCCGGCATGGCCATATGCCGGCAGACGGGCAGCCCCGCCCTTATCCAGATATCGCGGGTAAAAAGCTTGTCCATGCATATCGCCGACGCCGCGACGCCGCATCCGGAGTAGGGGATGCCCAGCATCTCGAACAGGCCTTGGATCTTGCCGTCTTCGCCATATGGGCCGTGCAGCACGGGAAAAGCGAAGTCGATGCGCCTATGGAGCTCTCCGGGCAGGATCCATTCCGCCCCGGGATCCGCTTCGCGGGCCGATTTGGGTATGAGCGCGCCGAGGCGCCCATCGTCAAGGCTGGCTATGCCGGCCATGGCTTTGTGTATGGCAAACCATTCGCCGCTCTTGTTGATGCCGATCGGCACAGGTTCGTATTCCAGTTTTTCTACCGCCTCTATGACGGAGGCGGCGGACAGTATAGAGATCTCGTGTTCCCCCGAACGCCCTCCAAAAATGATTCCCAGTCTTGGCATTAATAAACCTCAAATATAGATATAGTGGACAAAAATTGCCGCTGCCGCCGTCGGGCCGTCGCTGCGGCCGTCTGCTGCCGTGCGGTTTTAGGGCTGATGCTGCCGCGAGCGTCTGCCGCGCAGGGCGGCGTGTGGGCTGATGTTGCCGCGAGCGTCTGCCGCGCAGGGCGGCATGTGGGCTGATGCTGCCGCGAGCGTCTGCCGCGCAGGGCGGCGTGTGGGCTGCGGGCCTAGGATATGCCCTTGACGATGCCGTCCAGCTCCGCCCGCATCCGGCCTATGCCTTCGGCGGCCGCGCCCTTCGTCTTGCCGAGCGCCGTCAGGTATATCTTCAGCTTGGGTTCGGTCCCGGACGGCCGGACTATGATGCTGTCCCCGTTTTCGAACACATATTCAAGGACATCGGATTTCGGCAGATCCAGCGCTTCTTCGCGCCCGGAGGCGGGGAAGCGCCGGGTGGAGGCCAGATAGTCGGCCGTCTCCGCGAGCTTGCCCGCGAACAGGCCGCCGGAATCGCCCGCCCTGAACGCCGCCATGATCCGCCCTATCATCTCCATGCCGCTCTCGCCGGGCATGGTGAATTCCATGAGGGAGCTTTCATAGAAACCGTATTTCTCGTAGAGCTGCCCCATGCGCCCGATGAGCGTCGTGCCGCCCGCCTTGCATTCGGCGGCCAGCTCGGCTATCAGCAGGCAGGCGTTTACGGCGTCCTTGTCGCGCACGTGGGTGCCCGACAGGTATCCGCAGCTCTCCTCGAAACCGAAGATATAGCGCCCCTCCTGGCCGCGGCCCTCAAGAAGGCTTATCTGCTCGCCGATGAACTTGAAGCCGGTAAGCACGTTCAGCATCTTGACGCCATATGCGCCGGCTATCGCGGAAGCCATCGGGCTTGAGACAATAGTCTTCACGGCGATGGGGTCTGCGGGCATGGCATCTGCGGCCACCCTTGAAGCGCATATAAAGTCGAAGATGAGTATGCCGATCTCGTTCCCCGTAAGCTGCCTGTACTCGCCGTCGTGCAGGGCGGCGACGCCTACCCGGTCGCAGTCGGGGTCGGTGGCCATCAGCAGATCCGGCGCCTGCCCCGCGTCCCCAAGCTTGGCGCACAGGGCCAGGCCCAGCGACAGCGCCTCCTTCTTTTCGGGGTTGGGGTAGGGGCATGTGGGGAAATTGCCGTCTGCGGGGCATTGTTCCTCGACCACATGCACGCCGTCAAGGCCTACGGCGGCGAACACCCGCCGCACAGGCACATTGCCGGTGCCGTGCAGGGGGGAATATACTATGGAGAGCCTCGAAAAATCCTTTTTGCCTGTGGATGTCGCCAGCACCGCATCGATATAGGCGTCAACCGTCTCAGGCGGTATCACGCGCAGCCGCGCGGAGGAGCCGGCGGGGGCATAGGCCTCGGCCTGCCTGAGCTTTTCGGCATGATCCCCGCTGAAGCCCGCGGCGGCCGTCTTTACGTCGCTGAAAAGGTCAAGGCGGTCTATATGGGCGGCTATTGCGGCCGCCTCGTCCGGCAGGCTCTGTTCACCAGCCGGGTCGTACACCTTGTAGCCGTTGTATTCTTTCGTGTTGTGGCTTGCCGTGATCATGACGCCGGCCGCACAGCGGTAGTGCCTGACGGCGAACGAAAGGGCGGGCGTGGGCATGAGCACAGGGTAGATATACACGCTGATGCCGTTTGCGAGCAGCACGCAGGCGGTTTCAAAAGCGAAGCGCTCCGAATTTATCCTGTTGTCGTAGCCGACAGCCACGGACGGCGCGCTGCCGCCGGGGCGGCTGTTGATATAGTCGGCAAGCCCCTGCGTTATCCTTCTTACGGTGTATACATTCATGCGGTTTGAACCAGCCCCAAGCACACCGCGCATACCGCCTGTGCCAAACTCAAGTTCCCTGTAGAACCTGTCGTTGATCTCATCCGCCGCGGCGCCGCCCCCGTCGTTTTCGTAGGCGCTTTTCAGGGCCTCAAGCTCGCCCCTCAGCTCCTTGTCGAGATCTGGCTGCCCCAGCCATGTGCCAAGTTGTTCGAACGCTGATTTACGCATCAATTCACCTCTAAATAATTCGCAGCCCGTTTTGCCCGCCATCAATGCCCAGGCAGACATACAGGCTTCCCTTTCCTTAAAAAGAGCGAAAACGGATGAGCCGCTGCCGCTCATCATCACCTTTTCCGGGTTTGTGTTTTCGCTCAAAAGACACTTGATTTTATTGATCTCAGGATACTCTTTTAACACAACAATTTCAAGTGTATTGATCATGTTTTTTGGCAATTTCGTATAATTCTTTAGTAGGATGCCTTCCGCCAGGGCAGCCGTATCCGGCCTTTCCTTTATAATGGCGCTGTCAATGGCTTGGTACGCCTCGGATGTGGATACGGAAACGGGCGGTTTTGCAAGCAGCACCCACCATGGCAGGGGGGGCAGCGGGCGGAGGATCTCCCCGATGCCTTCGGCAAGGGCGCATGTGGCCGCCATGGGGTCCCCCGCGTAGCCGGCGGCTATGTTGAGGGCCGCCTGCCCCATGATGCAGAATGGGATGTCAGCGCCGAGCGCACTGCCAAGCCGCATGAGCTCGCCCAGGGGCGGCAGGGGCGGGGCGGCGGGTGCTGCCAGTCCGGCCGGTGTGTCCGGGGCGGCCGGTGCTGCCTGTCCGGCTGGCGCAGCCGGGGCGGCGGATGCTGTCAGTCCGGCTGGTGTGGCCGGGGCGGCGGGTGCTGCCTGTCCGGCTGGCGCAGCCGGGGCGGCCGATGCTGCCAGTCCGGCCGGTGTGGCCGGGGCGGCGGGTGCTGCCAGGTTGTCAGGCGCGGCGGGCCCCCTGTGCCGGGCGATATGCGCCCGCAGCAACTGCGCCAAGGCAAGGATGACGGCTGCGGCGTCGGCGCTGCCGCCGGCCAGCCCGGCGGCTATAGGTATATGCTTGTCGATGTGTATGTGGATGCTGCCGCCGAAGCTAGGGGCAAAATGTTCCGTGAATAGCCGCGCCGCGCGGAAAGCGAGGTTGCTTTCGCCGAGCGGCATTTCTGGCGCCGCTGCCGCGCTGCCGCATGAGGCCGCCAGCGATATAAGCGGGCCGCCTGGGGCGGTGGCGACGCTGGCCGGAAGGCCTGAAGCGCAGCCTGGGGCAGCGGCGACGCCGGCCGGAAGGCCTGAAGCGCCGCCCGGAGTGTCGGCAACGCCGACCGGAAGGCCTGAAGCGCCAGCCGGGCCGGCCTGGTTGTAGGCCACGCCGCCTGGGGCGCCGCCTGCGCTGTCCGCGTCCCCATCGCTCACAGAAACGGTGACGAGATCACGGAGGCTTATCTGGTGCATTATGGTCCGGATGTCATGATATCCATCCGGCCGCCTGCCTAACACGTCTATCGAAAGGTTTATCTTCGCATAGGCGCTCATAGTAATTTTATTCATAGTGGCTATTTCTTCTTCTTGCGGCTGCCGCCGGATTTCTTCGGCTTGGTCGTACCCTTAGCCCTGCGCTCGGCTTCCTCCCTCGCCATCTGCTCGGCCAATGCCTTCCTTCCGGACAGGTAGGTGCCGCCGCCTTCGGATATGGGCCGGGGGCGGCTCACGCGCTTTACGCGCTTGCCGGCGTATTTGTCTTCTTTCTGGCTGGGCGCGGCGCTTTTGCTTTTTGGCTGCTGGCCCGCGGCCTTCGCCGCGGCCGCCTTCTTTTTCCGCTTCTCGTCCTGCTCCACTATATCGACCACGTTTTTGCCGGTCTCTTTCGCCACTTTATACGGGTTCACCTTGGCGTTTGTGTCCGCCTCGCTGGCTTTTTTCATCTGGCGGCGCATGGATATAGACGAGAAGGCGATCATGCCGACGAACATGACGGCCATCATGGCCATATTGACCTTCATATCGGCGCTTGCGTCACGGGTGCTGAAGTTGATCTCGCGCATTTC
Source organism: Eubacteriales Family XIII. Incertae Sedis bacterium (assembly GCA_031255695.1). Lineage (GTDB taxonomy): Bacteria > Bacillota > Clostridia > Peptostreptococcales > Anaerovoracaceae > JAISED01. The sequence continues at coordinate 9,380 of JAIRSA010000001.1, forward strand.
GCCGAGCCTTGCGCCGTTCCGCGACCGCAGCTTCTCGTCGATGGTCAGCGTGTAGCTGCGGGCCGAGCCGAGCCCTGCGGTCTGATCCTCAGGTTCGGCGACGACCAAGATGTATTTGTTGTCGTTATCAGGGAAAAACACTGACACAGGGACGGTCTCCCCGTCGTCTTTGCTCGTCAGCGTAAAACATGTCTGGTTTACCCTCTTCAGCAGCTCGGTGGACGATATGTCGGCGTCGAAGAAGAGCTTTATCCCAAGGTTTACAGGGAAGGAGGACGTGCTGCCGTCTTCAGGGTAGTTGCGCAGCAGGTTAAGGCTCGCGGCAGAGCATACGCTGGTAGACAAAAAGAGCGATAACATTATTAGGGCTATTATACTGCCGAATTTTTTCATAAAATCCTCCAAATCTGTAAGCAAATATTGTTCGGGGGGGCCTTGCGCCGCCTCGCCGCCTCAGGCGGCCTCAGCGCCCGCCGCGCTGTGTCATGCAGGCGTGCGCAAAACCGTGCGCCCGGCATGCCATCGTGAGCGCCATGCCCTGTGCGCCGTCTGCGCTTCGGCCATCTGCGCCATCTGTGCCTAGCCGCATCAGGCGGCCTCAGCGCCCGCCGCGCTTCGTCTGCCGCAATTCCGAAAAGAAGGCCTTCATTATGGCTTCGCATTCGTCCCGGAGCAGGCCGGTCTCTATGGCCACGCTGTGGTTCAGCCGGCTGTCGTCCAGCAGCCGCCGCAGTGACACGCAGGCGCCTGCCTTGGGGTTCAGGGCCCCTATGTATACTTTTTCTATACGCGACAGCACCAGTGCGCCCGCGCACATGGCGCAGGGTTCCGTCGTCACATATATGCTGCATTCCGAAAGCCGCCAGCCGCCGACTGCCTTGCAGGCCTCTTTTATGGCTTCCATCTCGGCGTGGGCAGTGGGGTCCTTGGCCGATTCGGTCCTGTTGCGCCCCCGGCCGATGATCGCGCCGTTCTTTTCCACGACCGCGCCGATGGGTATTTCGCCGCAGTCCGCGGCTGCGCGGGCCTCCGCAAGCGCCTCGCGCATGAAATATTCCGGTGCCGCCTCAGCCTTGGTCACGGGCCCGGCGCCCGCAGCCCCCTCCGGCATTGTCGCGGCCCCAGCCGTTTCCGGCGCCGCCTCAGCTATCGCCATACCGCTCACCTTCCGTCAATCGTCGCGTTGCAGTATCTTGCTCAGGAACTGGCGTATCCGTGGATGCTCCGGGTTTACAAAGATCCCGTCCGGAGGGCTGTCGGCTATGATCATCCCGTCGTCCATAAATATGATCCTGTCAGATATTTCACGCGCGAAGGCCATTTCGTGAGTCACTATTATCATGGTCATGTCCTCTTCGGCCAGCTGTTTTATGACATGAAGCACCTCGCCTATCAGTTCGGGATCGAGGGCGGATGTAGGCTCGTCGAAAAGCATGATCTCCGGCGACATCGCCAATGCCCGCGCTATGGCGACCCTCTGCTGCTGGCCGCCGGACAGCTGCCCCGGATAGGAATCCCTCTTTTCTGAGAGCCCGACCTTGGCCAATAATGAGAGGGCGTTCTGCTCCGCGCTGCGCCTGTCCTCGTTTTTCACGGTGAGCGGGGCCTCCATCAGGTTTTCGAGGGCAGTCTTGTGAGGGAATAAATTGAAGTTCTGGAATACCATGCCAAGACGGCTGCATATGGCCAGCACCTCACGGTTCTTCTTGTATACGGAATTGCCGTCGGCATCGATATCGGCGATGTACTCGCCTTCGAAGCTTATGCTGCCTTTGTCGGCCGTTTCCAAATGGTTCAGGCAACGCAGCAACGTGCTCTTGCCTGAGCCGGAAGGGCCAATCACGGATATGATCTCGCCCCTGCCCACAGTCAGGCTGATCCCTTTCAGCACATGCAGCTTGCCGAACGATTTATGAAGGTTGTCGACTTTTATTATATCAGTTTCCACACGGTTCTCCGAATCGCGCATCCCGGCCCCCGCCGCGCACGCCGGCGGCCAGCCGCAGCCGCCTGCCGGCATTTCGGCGCCCGCCGCATGCTGCCGCTGTATCCAGCAGTTTTCTTCCGGATGCCGCTGCATCCGGAAGTTTCCCGCCGCCTGCCGCTTGCCAGCGCTAGTTTTTGTAATATGCGAACTTCTTCTCCAGCAGCCGGAATACCTGGATGATCACGAAAGTAAAGCACAGATATATTATGGCCGCTATCATAAGCCCTTCCACCCGCACGTCACGCGAGACAGTCACCTGGGCATTGCGCATGATTTCAGTCACGGTGATGATGGAGCAGAGGGCGGTGTCCTTGATGAGGGTGATGGCCTCGTTGCCCATGGGCGGCAGCACGGTCTTGATCGCCTGCGGCAGCACGATCCGCTTCATTGTCTGCCATGAGTTCATGCCAAGCGCCTTGGCCGCCTCATACTGCCCTTTGTTTATCGACTGTATGCCGGCCCTGAAAATCTCTGTGAAATATGCCGCGTAATTTATTACGAAGGCGACGTAGGCGGCGAACAGGGCGTCGAACTGCACAGCGCCGTGCGTAAGGGCGGACAGGCCGTAATAAAAGAAAAACAGCTGCAGCAGCAGCGGCGTGCCGCGGAACACCCATGTGTACGCGCCGAGCAGGGCGCGGACGGGCCCAAAGCGGCTGATCTTCCCAAATGCGCAGACAATCCCCAAAGGGATTGAAAAAACAAGGGTAACAGCATAGATCTTCAGCGTTACCCCCGTCCCTTTCAAAATGAATTCCGTTATGCTGAGCAAATAATCAAAATCCATTAGCCTTCAAGTTCCCAAAGATCATCCTGCGTTAACTTCTCGACATTGCGTATCACTATGTCCTCGCCGAACCACTTCCCGCTGATCTCGCCCGTTGAGCCATCTGCCTGCAAGTCGTCGAGCGCCTTGTCGATCGCCTCGCGCAGCGCGACGGAGCCTTGCCGCATGCCGATGCCGTAGTATTCGACGGAGAGCGCCTCGTCCAGTACCCTGTATTCGCCGGGAAGCTGCGTCATCTCATAATTTATGAGTATCCTGTCGACGGCGACCGCGGCGACCCTGTCGCTGATCCTGAGATCCAGCAGCGCGTCCTGGTAGGTGTCATATGTCCTCAGCTCGTCGATCGAAGAGAACAGCTCGCCGTCGCCTGTTATCGCGGACTCTGCGGCGCTTTGGATCTGGCAGCCGACGTCCACGCCGGCGAGATCGGCGGGCGTATATATCCCCGAATCGGCCCGCACCACAAAGACCTGTTCATTGTTCAGGTAGGGCTTGCTGAATTCGACTTCCGCATCCCTGCCGGAGGTGATGGTGTAGCCATTCCAGATGAGGTCTATATTGCCGTTTATAAGCTCCATTTCCTTGGTGTCCCAGTTTATGGGGCGGACAACGAGCTCAACGCCGAGCTCTTCCGCTACGGCACGCGCCAGATCGATGTCGAAGCCTATGATCTCGCCGTCCTGATCGCGGAAGCCCATAGGCGGGAAGCTGTCGTCGCAGCCGAGCACCATTTCGCCTTTGGCAATGATGTCTTCAAGGGAGGTGTCCCCGTCGGATGGTTTGGCGCCGCACCCTGTGCTTGTGCATACGAGCGCCGTTACAGTAAATAGGATCAGCAGCTTTTTTAGCATAGTAATACCCTCCATTCTGTTTTGACTGGCATTGCCTGCCTATTGGGCGCGGCAAAGACCTGTGGGCAACCTGCCGAGAAGCCTCGCCAGGCAGCCTTCGCGCCTAGAGTTCCCGCTTGTATGTGATCAAGTCCTCCGCGATTTCATTGGCGGCTATGGATACCGGCTTTTCGGTCTCTGCCTCTGTCAGGACTGCCTTGCCTTCAATCAGGTCGCGCGCCCGCTTGGCCGCAAGGATGACCAAGGTGTAGCGGCTGTCCGCCTTCTCCCTGATCAGGTTAATCGATGGATATAGCATGTGTCTTCCTCCTGTACATGTACTGGCCGCCGTTCATCCCATGCACCCAATCGCGGGGCGGGCAGCGGAAATAATATTAATGTACACACTTAAATAGGATACACTAATTTCCGGTTTTATTCAATCCCTAATTTTTGCGACTTTCCAGCATCCGCATATGGCGGGGCGGCGTCCGCGCCATCCCGCCGGCTGGCGAGGCCTGGGCCTGCGGCGCCCCGGCAGCCCCCGGCGGCCAGATTTGGCACGCATTGTGCCATCCCGCCGGCTGGCGAGGCCTGGACCTGCGGCGCCCTGGCAGCCCCCGGCGGCCAGATTTGGCACGCGAGGGCGGAGGCTGCTGCCCCGTAGGGCAGGGGGGCTGATCGTCCGCGCCCCTGCCCTGCGCTACAGGCAGCTGCTGCCCCGTAGGGCAGGGGAGGCTAGAAATCCACGGCCTCCCCATAATAAATGGCGTTCAGGAGCTTTTCCATCTGCGCGGGGTCGACCCTCCTGGGGTTTGAGCCTGTGCAGGCGTCGCCTACGGCCTCCTTGGCGATGGCCGCGGCCTTCGCCTTGAATTCCCCTTCGGGCACGCCCCATTCCTTGAGCGTCTTCTGTATGCCAAGCTTCTTGTTGAAACCATCGATCTTCTCGACAAGCCCGTCGATAAGGGCCTGCTCGCTATTGCCGCCGATGCCCGCTGCCCGCGCGATGTCCGCATACCTTGAAGCGCATTCCTTGGCATTGTAGCGGATCACATAGGGCAGGTAGATCGCGTTGGCGCAGCCATGGGCTATATGCTCCCCGTCAAAAATGGCGCCGGTCTTGTGGGCGAGCGAATGCACTATGCCGAGCAGGGCGTTCGAGAAAGCCATGCCGGCGAGGCACTGCGCGTAATGCATCTGTTCCCGCGCGGCCGGGTCTTCATTGTAGGAAGCTGGCAGATATTCGAAGACCATCTGTATGGCCTTGATGGCCAGCGGATCCGTAAACGGGGAATTCATCCGCGAGACATAGGCCTCTATCGCGTGCGTCAGCGCGTCCATGCCGGTGTACGCAGTCAGCGTCTTGGGCATGGTGGCGGCGATGTCCGGATCCACTATCGCGATATCAGGCGTGATCTGGAAATCCGCCAAGGGGTATTTTATGCCCTTGGAATAGTCCGTGATCACCGAAAAGGCCGTCACTTCCGTAGCCGTGCCGGAGGTGGAAGGTATGGCCGCGAAATGCGCCTTGCTGCGCAGGGCCGGGAAGCTGAACGGCTGCATGATGTCCTCGAACGATGTCTCCGGATGCTCGTAGAACACCCACATCGCCTTTGCGGCGTCTATAGGCGAGCCGCCGCCTATGGCCACTATCCAGTCCGGCTCGAAGGAGCGCATCGCTTCGGCGCCCTTCATTACCGTCTCGACGGAAGGATCGGGCTCGACGTTTTCGAAAAGCCGCGTCTCCATGCCGGCTTCTTCGAGATAGGCGACCGTTTTCCCCAAAAACCCCGTCTTCCTCATCGAACCCCCGCCTACGACGACGAAAGCCCGCTTTCCCTCCAAGGACTTCAGGACGCTCAAAGCGCCGCTGCCATAGTAGACATCCCTTGGCAGAGTGAACCTTTTTGTTTTCATAATACAATTACCCCCCTAATAAGCCGACGCGCGGCAATAAGCTTCGCGCCTGGCTTGCCTTTTGCCCGCCGCACTGCGTTGGCAGGCCGATATAAATTTATGGACAATGAAGTAACGGACACGCGTCAGCCCCCGTATTTGTATTTTATGGGGGCGCTGTTGTTGCGCTCCGCAAGATCGATCACAGCCCTGATGTCGCCGCCGGAGCCCAATATCCCTGAAAACTCCGGTATCCCCACTTTGCCGAGCAACACATTGAAAAGGGATCTATTTTCGTAAAAATACATTTCGCGCACGTCGCTGCCGCCTAGGCTGTAGGTATCCATCATGTCGGACAGCGCGTCGTCGTAAGTGCCGATTTCGTCTATGAGGCCAAGCGACTGGGCCTGCTTGGCGGTGTATATGCGGCCGTCGGATATGGACTTCGCGTATTCCAGATCCATGCCGCGCTCATCCGCGACTATATCCGCGAATTGCTCATAGGCCTCGTCGACCAGGCCCTGAAGGATCGCTTCCTGCTCCGGCGTGAGCTCTTCGAAGTAGCTGCCGATGGACTTGTTGGCGCCGGAATCGATGGTCGTGGATTTTATGCCGTACTCGGCGAGGAAATCGCTGATATCGATCATGGTGCCCATGGTCACGCCTATAGAGCCGGTCCAGGTGTTGCGGTTCGCGTATATCTTGTCGGCCGCCGCAGAGATGTAGTAGCCGCCGGAAGCCGCCATGCTGCCCATGTACACGTACACGGGGCGGCCGGTGAGCTTCTTGTATTCCTTTATCTTGAGATACAGCTCGTCGCTCTCGTATACCCCGCCGCCGGGCGTGTCGACGAATATGATCATGCCTGTATTGTCGTCATTGTCGATCAGGTTGTCTATCTGATCCAGCGTCCACTGATGGTAATATCCGTACACCGCGCCGAATATATCGGATGTGGGGCTGCCTGTAATTTCGCCTTCGACGGACAGTTTCGCGATAAAAGGCGAATTGATAATGTAGTCGGAGTCGGACGACGAAGTGGCAATGCCGATGATTATGAAAATGCATAATAAGGCGGCCACGCATATCAGGAGCCCTTTCAGCCATCTGCGCGGCTTCTTGGGGGGAGGGCCATAGGGCTGGGCGTGCGGGTAACGCGCGTATTGCCCGCCGGGCTGGGCGTATCCGTATTGCCCGGCAGGCTGGGCGTACCCGTACTGTGCGCCGGGTTGAGGGCCGCCGGGATACGGCGTTCCGGGTGGGGGTGCGCCGTACTGCTGCTGGCCGGATGCATGGCGGGCGCCGTACTGTGCCTGCCACGCAGGCTGCTGCTGTGCGCCGGGCCTTTGCCCCTGCGCCGCCGCGCCTTTGCCTGCGGGCCCATTGCCGGTTTGCTGCCCGTAGTTGGGCGGAATCGCGCCGATGCCGGGCTTTTGCTGCCCGG
>JAIRSA010000056.1 GCA_031255695.1 Eubacteriales Family XIII. Incertae Sedis bacterium
GGACAAACAGCCCGTAGGCAGCGGAGGGGCTGAAAATGATTAGGGTTGGGGAGATCAAGCGGCGCATAGGCGAGCCCTATGGGGCGATACCGGAGAAGGCGGCGCGCAAGTGCGGGCTGTCCGCACTGGGCTTCAAGATATCGGAGTGGAAAATATCCAGGGAGTCTGTAGACGCGCGGGACAAACTGGATATAAAATTTGTATATGCCGTGGACTTCACGGCAGAAGCGCTGAATGGCGGTGGCAGGGGCCTTGGCCCTGAAGAGGAGCACGGCCTTGTGCGCAGGATCAATGCGCGCAGCAAGGGGGCGAGGGCCTGCGTGGCGCCGGACACCACGGCTAGCGCCAGCCCAGGCGCCGCATCCCACCCTGCGGCAGGAGGCAACATAGCGGGACCGGGGCCTGTTCCAGCCGGGGCGGCACAGCCCAAGCGGCCGCGCACCGACATCGCGGCAGGCAGCGCAGCGGGGCCAGGACCTGCTCCAGCCAAGGCGGCACAGCCCAAGCGGCCGCGCCCCGGCGTCGCGGCAGGCAGCGCAGCGGAGCCGGGGACCGCGCCAGCCCGGATGCCGCGGCCCAGGAGGCCGCGCCCCATAATCGCGGGCTTCGGGCCGTGCGGCATGTTCGCGGCGCTGGTATTGGCGGAGGCGGGCCTTGAGCCGATTGTGCTGGAGCGCGGCAAGCCGATAGAGCAGCGTGTCGCCGACGTGGAAGGCTTCTGGGACGGCGGCGCCCTCGATCCGGAGTCCAACGTGCAGTTCGGCGAAGGCGGCGCGGGGACATTTTCGGACGGCAAGCTCACCACGGGCATAGGCGGCGGCCGCGTCAGGAAGGTGCTGGAGGAATTCGCGCTCGCCGGCGGCGGCGAGGATCTGCTTTATAAAGCGAAACCGCATATCGGCACGGACGTACTGCGCCCTGTGGTCAGGAATATAAGGGAGAAGATCATTTCGTTAGGCGGCAGCGTCATGTTCCAGCACAGGCTGGACGCCATAGATGCGGCCGGCGGCGCGCTGCGGGGCGTGTCCGCGTCGTCGCCGGGCGGCGGCGTGTCGCTTCCGGCGGAGGCGCTCGTCCTCGCGCTGGGGCATAGCGCCAGGGACAGCTTCAGGATGCTGTTGTCGGCGGGGCTCCAGATGGAGCGCAAGCCCTTCTCGATAGGGCTGCGCGCCGAGCACCCGCAGGCACGGATAGATGCCGCCCAGTACGGGGAGGGCTTTGCGGGGCGCTATGGCATGACGCCGCAGCAGGCGGGGCTTCCCGCCGCCGAATACAAGCTCTCGCACAGGTGCGATGGCGGGCGCGGCGTATATACATTCTGCATGTGCCCTGGGGGCAGGGTGATCGCCGCCGCCTCAAGCGAAGGGCTGCTCGTGTCGAACGGCATGAGCGACAGGGGGCGCGGCAGCGGCTTTGCGAACAGCGCCCTCCTTGTGGACGTGAGGGTGGATGATTTCTGGTCGGAGCACCCCTTGGCGGGCGTGGATTTCCAGGAGAGGTTCGAAGGGCTGGCCTTTGCCGCAGGCGGCGGCTCTTACCGTCTGCCGCGCGAGAGCCTAGGCGAGTTCATGGCGGGTTCAGGCCTGCTGGCCGGCTGCCTGCCCGATTTCGCGGTCAGGGGCATACGCGAGGCCCTGCCGGTTTTCGGCAGGAAGCTGAAGGGGTTCGACGCCCCGGACGCCATGCTGTACGGCGTGGAGACACGCAGTTCATCGCCGGTGAGGATGGCCAGGGCCGAGGGCCTAGAGGCGTGCATAGCCGGGATCTACCCTGGCGGCGAGGGGGCGGGGCACGCCGGCGGCATTGTCTCGGCAGCGGTTGACGGCATAAAGTTGGCAGAGGCGATAATAGCGCGCCGCTTGGATTAAATTAATAATTCAATTTCATTAAATCTCAAAAACAGCTATTGATAAACCACAGCCAAACAACTATAATCAGATTTGCGGAAATTGATATGGGCGCCGCGCCGGCGCAATCGGCATAATCAGGGTTTGGCCGCGCCCGGCTCCGCCGCATGTTCTGTTTCATGTCCTGTTTATGGACGCATGGGCTGCCGCAGGGGCGGCCGCCTTGCTGTACGCCCGGCGTATGGCATATATTAGCATATGTCAATGAAAGGGGGGATGCAAAGGTGGAGAAGGGCTACATACAGGTCTATACGGGGAATGGCAAGGGCAAGACCACGGCGGCGCTTGGGCTCACGCTCAGGAGCCTCTGCGCCGGCAACAAGGTGTTTTTCGGCCAGTTCATGAAGGGGCAGGACTATAGCGAGCTGAAGGCTGCCGGGATTTTTGAGGGGCTCGACATGCAGCAGTTTGGCAGCCCGGATTTCGTGCACGGGAAGCCGTCGGAGGAAGACATCGCGAAGGCCAAGGCCGGGCTTGCCAGGATGGAAGAGGCCATCCTGTCGGATGAGTATGACGTCGTGGTGTTTGATGAGGCGAACACGGCGATGTTCTTCGGGATGCTTGAGCCTGAAGAGGTGCTGGCAGTGATCAGGAAGCGCAGCGCCGGCACGGAAGTGGTGCTGACAGGGAGGTACGCGCCTGAGGCCATCATGGACGCGGCCGATCTCGTGACCGAGATGCGGGAGATAAAGCATTACTATAACGCAGGTGTGCCGTCCAGGATCGGGATAGAAAACTGATGCGGCGCTAAGGGGGGCAGACGCCCAGGCGAAGCATCATGGATTTTGGCGCTGGCAAGCGCACTGGCGGCGGAATGGCGCCCGCAAGCGCCCGCTGCTGGCAAGCGCCCTGGCGGCGGAATGGCGCCCGCAAGCGCCCGCTGCTGGCAAGCACCCTGGTGGCGGAATGGCGCCCGCAAGCGCCCCCGTGGGGGCAGACGCCCCGGCTTCGGTCAGGCCGGGCATTGCAGGTATAGATGTAGATAATAGATAGGAGAGGCATGGGTTTGAGGACAGCGTTTAGATTATTTGCAGTTGCGCTCGCGGCGTTCGCGGCGCTATCGATCCAACAGCAGGCCGCTGTGTCCGCCGCCGGGAGCAAGGAAGCGGCGCCGCAGGGCATTTACGCAATCTGGAACGAAGGGGAATACGACAGGTTCACGAATTATGCAGGGGGCTACAGCCTGCGCGTAGACAAGGGGATGAGCGTGGACATGAGCATTGAGGGGGTATGCGCCATCCTGGAAAATTCCACAAAAAAGATAGAGATATTCAGCCAGCCGCTGGGAAAAGACATTTCCATGGCTTCGTACATCTCGTATTCCAACACCTTCCTGAAGAACTGGATGGACCACGAATACAAGTACCAGGGCTATCAGGAGGTGGCTGGGCGCAAGGTCCATGTCACGCAGTGGAGCCGGAAGAAGCTTTCGCGCGTGAGGGGCGACAAGAATTTCTACACCTGCCTGGACGTGCCGCTCAGCAGCAGCGAGGCCATAACGATCATGGTAAGCTCCTCCGTGCCTATTGACCAGAATGGCGGATACCTCTACCTGCTGGAGAATTTCCAGGCCGAGAAGAAAACGCAGCAGCAATATATAAGGAAGGCGGCGAGGGTAAATCCGGACGAAAGGCGCTGGAATGAGGAGACCAAGGACTTCTACAACAGATATTTCGGCGAGTCCACGGAGCTCAAGTGGGGCATATTCGAGCCAAAGGCGCCGGAGTACTTCCAGGAAGTGCAGACCTTGGAGAAACTGCTGGATTATGAGTTCTCCATCGTGTTGAATTATTCCAGCTTCGAGAACACCGTCAAGCACACCGATCTCGAACAGCGGCTGCAGAACGCATATGACGCGGGGAAGACCCTGGAGCTCACCTTGCAGTCAAGCTGGACCGACAATAACAAGAACAACCAGGTATACCTGATATTGGACGGCGCCTATGACAGCTTCATCGCCAATTACGCGAAGACCGTGGCGGATTTCGGGCATCCGGTCCTCTTCCGCCTGGGCAATGAGATGAACGGGGACTGGTGCCCGTACTCTGGGTTCAGCCTGTCGCGCGACCCGCAGCTGTATATAGAGCTGTACAGATACGTGTACGCCTTCTTCGAGGCCGCTGGCGCGAAGAACGTGATCTGGGTATGGAACCCGAACAGCAAGTCATTCCCTGACTTCACCTGGAACAACGAGCTGATGTACTACCCTGGGGATCAATATGTGGATGTCATAGGGCTCACCGCCTACAATACCGGGAACTATTACCGCAGCGAGAAGTGGACATCCTTCGCCGATCTCTACGACAATTTCTATTACGGCTATGTGGAAAAATATGACAAGCCCATGATGATCACCGAGTTTGCGAGCGCCACGGTAGGCGGCGACAAGATCCAGTGGGTGACTGACATGTTCAGGCATATAAAATACTATGACATGATAAAGGTGGCCGTATGGTGGGACGGCGCCGACTATGACAGCAATGGCAATGTAGCGCGCTCCTATTATATAGATGACCCGCCGGCGCTTGTCGAGGTATTCCGCAAGGGCCTGCGCGGGGATTACGACGGCCCGCCGCCATCGCGGCCGGCGCAGGCATTGCCGGCCGGGCCGGCCGACGAATCGTGGAAAGAGAACGTGTTCGCCTAGAGGGCACACACAGGGCGGTTATAACACAAATCTTAGTTGACACAATCGCAGAAACTATAGTAAAATGTTAAAGTATCAAGCGTTTTAGCATTGCTTCATAAATGCCTTCAATCGGCCCAGATGCGGCGGGCGGCCGCAAAGGCGCCTTCTCTCCGTGCTTCGGCGGCAACTGGAAAACGGCCGGCGGGGCGGGCACGGCGAGCGGAGGGCAGGTTTTCTGTCGGTTTTTATAAAATTGATCGGGGCGTGGGGGCATGCCCTAATAGTACGGAGGTAAAACTGAAATGGCAAAAGCGAAATTCGAAAGGACAAAGCCACACGTAAACATCGGCACGATAGGCCACGTCGACCACGGCAAGACGACACTGACCGCGGCGATAACCAAGACGCTGTTCCAGAAGTACGGGCTGGGCCA
>JAIRSA010000109.1 GCA_031255695.1 Eubacteriales Family XIII. Incertae Sedis bacterium
CATATAGCGTGGTATTTGAAGGGCTTCAAGGGCGCTTCGGATCTGCGCTCTAGGGTGAACAAGCTGACAGACCTTGACAGAATAAGGCAAGAGATTGAACGTTTCGGTTGACTTTTCAACATGAAGCGAGTAAAATCAGACATATCGAAGCCAAATTTTGACGGCATGTTTTGGCAAAAAAGGCTTAAGGCAGCCACGTGCGCCCCATAGGCGGCGGTTTCGGCTTCCGGGCGCCTGGGGCGCTGTGCGCCCGTAAAGCAAGGCCAGATCAGGCGGCGCTGTTTTGCCGCAGGGATAATATGAATATTGGTGGCGGCGTTGTTAATACGTGGCAGGCAATCAATGCTGTAGGGGACAAGCGCGGGTTTTGCGCGGCCCTGCGGCAGCCGGCCCGGAAGATATGCCGCATGCACGTTGCAGGAAGGGATTGCGTACAGTAATGAGCGAAGAAATACTTTTAACCCAAGAGGGCTACGACAAGATCGTGGCCGAACTGGAGGAACTTGTCGCCTTCAAAAGGCCAGAGGTCGCGGAGCGCATAAAGGAAGCGATATCCTACGGCGACATTTCCGAGAATGCCGAGTTCGACTCGGCCAAAAATGAGCAGGCAGAGCTGGAGCAGCGCATAGACAAGCTGGAAAACATGATCCGCAAAGCGAAGATCATCGACGGGGAAGAAATGTCGAAGGACAAGGTGGGCCTGGGCCTGACAGTGAAGGCCAGGGACGAGGATACCGGCGAGATTGTCGAGTATACCATTGTCGGCGCCACCGAATCCGATCCATTTATAGGCAAAATATCCAACGAATCCCTGGTAGGGGCTTCGCTTATCGGGCGCAAGAAGGGCGACAGGGCAGAGATACAGATCCCGGACGGCGTCGTGAAGTATGAAATACTCGATATATACAAGAAATGAGGGAGATCAATGAGCATGGATGAGGGGAGCGGCATACCTGCCGCCATGGGGCCGGGGCAGGCCCCGCAAGAAAACGACGGGCAGGAGCAGGCCGAACAGCTGTCAGAAGAGAAGCTGAACGAGCTGCGGCGGATCCGCAGGGAAAAGCTGAAGAAGCTGCAAGAGATGGGGCGCAACCCCTTCCTGCACGAGACATGGGACATTACCGCCTACAGCATGGAGATAAAGGGCGAGTTTGACGCGCTGGAAGGGCATTGGGTCTCATGCGCGGGGAGGATCATGGCCAACCGGCACATGGGCAAGGCCTCTTTTATCGACATTCAGGACAAGCAGGGGCGGATACAGGTATATGTGAGGCAGGACGCCATCAGCGAGGAGGAGTACGCGATATTCCTGACCTACGATATAGGCGACATCGTGGGGATAGAGGGGACCGTGTTCAAGACGCGCCATGGCGAGATCTCGGTGAAGGCGGACAAGGTGGTGCTGCTGTCGAAATCGCTCCAGATACTCCCCAACAAGTACCAGGGGCTCAAGGACATGGAAATGCGCTATCGCCAGCGCTATGTGGATCTCATCGTGAACCCCGACGTCAGGGAGACCTTCATAATGCGCGCGAAGATAATCAAGGAGATAAAGCGCTACCTCGAAGACGAGAGGGGCTTCCTTGAGGTGGACACGCCGATACTGACGACCATAGCGGGGGGCGCCAACGCAAGGCCGTTCTCCACGCACCACAACACGCTCGACATAGAAATGAAGCTGCGCATATCGAACGAGCTCTACCTGAAGAGGCTCACGGTAGGCGGGCTTGACCGTGTATACGAAATGGGGAAGATGTTCAGGAACGAGGGCATGGACAAAAACCATAACCCGGAATTCACCTCCATGGAACTGTACCAGGCCTACGGCAATATCGACACGATGATGGACATAACGGAGAATGTGGTCGCGAACGCCGCGAAGGCCGCCAGGGGGACGACGGTGATCGAATATCAGGGCAAGACATTCGATCTGGCGCCGCCATGGGAGAGGCTGAGCATGCAGGATGCCGTCAAGAAATGGGCGGGCGAGGACTTCAACAAGATCCAGACGGACGAGGAGGCGCGCAAGGTCGCCGAAAAGCATGGGCTGGAGGACGCGGGCAAGCTCTCGAGGGGCCTTGTGATCTGCGAGCTGTTCGAGAAGTACTGCGAAGACCATCTGGACGGCCCGGTCTTCATTACGGGGCATCCGGTCGAGATATCCCCGCTTGCGAAGCGCGATCCGGAGGACCCGCGCATAACGCGGCGGTTTGAGGCTTACGTGAACTGCTGGGAGATCGCGAACGCGTTCTCCGAGCTCAACGATCCCATAGACCAGTACCAACGGTTCAAGGATCAGCAGGAGCAGCTTGAGAAGGGCGACGAGGAGGCGCATCCCATGGATGAGGACTTCGTGAACGCGCTTGAGGTGGGGCTGCCGCCTACGGGGGGCCTGGGCATAGGCATAGACAGGGTGATCATGCTCGTCGTCGACGCCCCGTCGATCAGGGACATAATACTGTTCCCGACCATGAAGCCCTTAGAGGAATAAGCCGCTAGAGAAATAAGCCGTTAGAGGAATAAACCGCTAGAGAAATAAGCCGCTGCGCGGGAATGGTCCTTGCATCCGGCCTGGCTTTTGCCGGAGGCGCAGTGATATAGTACGTTATCGCAGATGATTCAGGCGTGGATTTTCGCCCGGCGGCGGGATACTGGGTACTGGGTCCTGATACTGTTCCCCGGCTAAGATCATCACGCGGGCCTTAGCCGCGTTTTAGCCGAAGGGCAGTATGAAATGCAAGCCTGAAAGGAGGAGGCATTCGATGAAAGGATATACTGGCGACACGATCAAGAATGTAGCATTGTTGGGGCATGGCGGATGCGGCAAGACGACGACACTTGAAGCCGCGCTGCTGGCGACCGGGATTATCAGCAGGCTCGGACGGGTTGAGGACGGGAACACGGTTTCGGACTATGACAAGATGGAGATAGAAAAGGGCTATTCCATCAGCGCGTCCCTGATACCTGTAGAGTATAATAAGCATAAGATAAATTTCGTCGATTCGCCAGGATTCTTTGATTTTGTTGGCGAAGTGAACTCGGCCCTGAGGGCGGTAGAGGCAGGGCTCATACTGGTCGACGCCTCTGCGGGCGTTCAGGTCGGGACCGAGAAGGCGTGGAATTCATGCAAGGAGTTCCAGATCCCCAAACTGTTCTTCATCAATAAGACCGACAAGGAGAATGTGGACATCGGCAAGGTGGTGTCTGACCTCAAGGCCAAATTCGGCACATCCGTGGTAACGCTGGAGGACAGGGACGCCCTGAACGAGGCCATAGCCGAGACGGACGAGGCCCTGCTCGAAAAATTCTTCGGCGGCGAGGAATTCACGGACGAGGAATTCAAGAAAGGCCTGTCTGCCGGGATCGCCTCCGGGGACATTGCCCCCATCGTGACGGGCAGCGCCATTACCGGGGACGGGATCAAGGAATTGCTTGAGACCCTGCTGAAATACGTGCCCAATCCCAAGGGCCACGCCCCCTATGAGGGGACGGACGCCAAAGGGGAGCCCGCAAGCCGCAAATGCGACGAGTCGGAGCCGCCGTCGGGCTTTGTGTTCAAGACCATCGCCGACCCCTTCGTCGGGAAGATATCGCTGATCAAGGTGATCTCCGGCAAATTCACGGCCGGCGCCGAGATATACAATTCGCGGGCCGAGAAGAGCGAGAAGCTGGGTTCCATGTTCTACCTGCGCGGCAAGACGCAGAGCGAGGCGCCGTACGCCCCGGCGGGCGACATAGTCGCGGCGTCCAAGCTGCAGTATACACAGACGGGCGACACGCTGTGCGACAAGGCCCACATAATAAAATACCCCGCTGTCCAGTTCCCGCAGCCCTCGCTGTTCATAGCGGTGGAGCCCAAGGCGCAGGGCGAGGAGGAAAAGATCAGCTCCGGCCTGCACAGGCTTATGGAAGAGGATCCGTCCTTCGTCATAGAGCGCAACAAGGAGACCCACCAGACGCTGCTGGGCGGGCAGGGCGAGATACAGATCGGCGTCATCACGGCGAAGCTGAAGGAAAAATTCGGCGTTGAGGTGGAGCAGAAGGACCCCAGGGTGCCGTACAGGGAGACGATCAAAGGCAGTTCGGACGTGCAGGGCAAACACAAGAAACAGACGGGCGGAGCAGGCCAGTACGGCGATGTCCATATACGTTTCTCGCCATCGCAGGAGGAGTTCGAATTCTCCGAGGCGCTGTTCGGCGGCTCCGTCCCAAAGAACTACGTGCCGGCAGTCGAGAAGGGGCTGCGCGAATGCATGGAAAAGGGCCCGCTGGCAGGCTGCAAGGTGGTAAATGTCAAGGCAGTCCTCTACGACGGCTCATACCACGATGTGGACTCGAACGAAATGGCCTTCAAGATCGCGGCGGCGCTGGCCTTCAAGAAGGGCATCGTGGAGGCGAAGCCCATACTGCTTGAGCCGATAATGCACGTCGATATCAAGATACCGGACGAATATATGGGCGACATCATGGGCGACATGAACAAGCGCAGGGGCAAGATCCTCGGCATGGAGCCGCAGACGGGCGGCGGGCAGAAGGTGTTCGCGGAGGTGCCGCAGTCGGAGATGTTCAAATACGCCATCATGCTGCGTTCCATGACGCAGGCGAGAGGCAGCTTCACGATGAGCTTCGAGCGTTATGAGGAAGTCCCGGCGCATCTCGCGGAAAAGATAATAGCGGATCATAAGGCCCACGCCGCCGCCGAATAGCGCGGCGGGGACGTGGCCGGGCGGCAGCCTGGCTGCGCTCCGGCGGCAGCGTTTGGCGGCCGGCGTGGCTTCGCCCCCGGCAGGCAGCCCGCCCGCCCCGGCAGCAGCGCAGGCTGCGCATATATGGCCTATTGGATGGCCCTGATCGCCTCGGCGAGGCAGGATACCCCGACAAGCGGGATATCCGCCGAGGCGCCCAGGGCCTCTGCATTTTTCTGCGGGAGTATGACCCGGTCGAAATTCCCCAGCCGCGCCGCCTCCTTCACTATCTTCTCGGCGTGGCGCACGCTCCTGAGATCGCCGGTGAGGCTGATCTCGCCTATAACTATAGTTTTTACGCCTATCGGCAGGCCCCTGTAGCTGGAGTATATCGCCAGCGCGACGGCCAGATCCAGGGAGGTGCCCTCGGGCCTGAGGCCGCCGACCACGTTGACATATACGTCCTGGTTCACGAGCGGGATCCCGGCGCGGCGTTCGAGCACGGCGAGTATCATGTTCAGGCGCGCCGCTTCGACGCCGATGGCGGCCCTGCGCGCGAAGCCCACGTTTGCGGGGGCGGTGAGCGCCTGCATCTCAAGCAGCAGCGGGCGCGTCCCCTC
>JAIRSA010000129.1 GCA_031255695.1 Eubacteriales Family XIII. Incertae Sedis bacterium
GGCTGATTTGCCGCCCCGCTATACCAACTCCCCTGCCGCCTTTATCTTCACGCGGCTGGTGTTGCCGTCGTGGTACTGCAGCGGGATGTCTTCGACATCTATGATCTCGACAGTGCTGCGGGCAGCGCCGGACTGCACCGCCATCTCTATGGCCTCATTCTTGGCGGTTTCCAGCGCCTCCTCGCGCGGTGTCTCGTCGTACGAAACCAGTTTTTCGTATGTGCCGCTGACCTTCGAGATCGCGGAGCCTATGGCGTTCGCGACGGCAAAGTGCTGCGGCCTGTGGATCCTGCCCGCGCCCTTCAGGCTTTCCGGCAGCAGTATGGAGCCGCCGCCGACAAGGACGACATCGACGTCGCCGTTTGACACCTTCATGGCGTCTATGTTATCCTCCACCATTTCCACAATGCGGTCCATGGCCTTGCGGGCAAGCCCTTCGCTGATATGCGCCACCTTGCCGGCGTCGCCTATGTCCGCCATGCCCAGCCTGACGGCTATGTCCGTCGCGGTCAGCGTGCCGCCGCCGAACACCAGCGCCTCCTCCGTGATCCGGTAGCCGACGCTGTCCGGGCCCACGCTCACCTCCCCGCCCTTCTCGCGGACTATGCTGCCGCCGCCGAGCCCAAATGACATGACGTCCGGCATGCGGAAATTCGTGCGGACGCCGCCTATAGTCACGGCGATCCCGCTTTCGCGCGGGAAGCCGTTCTGCAGGACTCCTATATCTGTGGTCGTGCCGCCCACGTCGATGACGATGGCGTCGTTCAGTTTCGACAGGTAGCTCGCGCCGCGTATGCTGTTCGTCGGGCCGCAGGCTATCGTCAGTATCGGGTATTTCTTTGCGTTTTCGGCGTTCATCAGCGTGCCGTCGTTCTGCGAGAAATAGGCCTCCGCGCCCGTCACGCCGTGCTCGATCAGGCTGTCCGCAAAGCCCTCGGTGAAGCTCCGCGACACCTTGTGCAGCGCGGCATTGAGTATTGTCGCGTTCTCGCGCTCGATCAGCCCCATGCTGCCGATCTTGCCCGACAGCGACAGATGCGTATGGCTGCCCATCACCTCGCGGGCAAGCCGCGCCGCCTCAAGCTCATGATCGTCGCGGACCGGCGAGAATACGCAGCTGATGGCGACTGACTCGATGCCTTTGAGCCTGCATCGCTCGAAGAAGGCCGTGGCAGCCACCTTATCAAAGGCGGCGAGTTCCTTCCCGTCGAACTCGAAGCCGCCGCCTATGACAGCAGCCTCGCCCGCGGTGGCTTTCAGATCCTCTGCCCAGTCCACCATGGGCGGTATGCTCAAGGTCGCGGGCGCGCCTATGCGCAGTATCCCGATCTGCGCGAGGTTCTTGCGTTCCACGATGGCGTTCGTGCAGTGCGTCGTGCCGAGCATGGCCTGGGCAATGCCCGCCCGGTCTATGTCGGCGCTTTTCAGCACACTGCCCATAGCGGCGAGTATGCCGCCGTATACATCTTCGGTCGTGGGGGCCTTCGCGGATGCCACGACATTGCGGTTTTCATCGACAATGACTGCGTCCGTATTCGTCCCTCCGACATCAATCCCCAGCCTATACATTACAGCACGCCCCCTTTCGCACGTTCCTCAACAGGTATATAGTCGGTGTCGCATCCGAAATAGCGCGGCCCGACAAGCTCCAGACCTGCGGGGCTGCGCCATGCCTCGAAGCATTTCAGCCCAAGCATAAGGACACGTTTGCCGTATTTGAGCGCGTCGGTCGGCACCGGCGTGAATGTCTCGCTGTCCACAATGCAGATCAGGTCCGGCGTGGTGGCCAGTATGGCGCCGTCGACCGCCGCAAGCAGGTTCTCGTTCTGGAATTCCGCATAGGCCGCGTGGCCCTTGTATTCCCCGATGCCCTCCAGAATGACCTTGCCGAAGTTGAACGCGCCGCGCACCTCGCGCTGCACGTCCGCGATCTTGCCTCGGAACAGCTTGATGCCCTCGGCCGCCGCCAGGAAGTTTTCCTCCGGCGTGCCCGCGCCCTGCCTCACCGTGCGGATCGCGCGCCCCAGGCCCTCGCTGCGCGTGATTATGTCGCGGACGCCGTACTGCCTGACGATCCTCCCGTCCGTGCAGTACAGCGAGACCGATACGGCGCCCCCGCAGCTCATAGTGACCGAACGCGCCATTTCCTCCGTCCATTTGTTTGTGATCGTGCGGAATATTACGCTGTTGCCCTTCTCGTCGGTCAGCGCCATGGGCGTCGCGCTGACGCCCGCCATAGTGAATGTGACCATCTGCAGCTCCGGGAAGGCCCTGCCCATGCCGTCCGCGTCGACAAGCGGCGTGCCGAGCCGGGCCGCCGCCGCGAAGGGCAGCATGCTGTTGACGCCGCCCGCCTCTATCGGCATGAACGCGAAGATCTCCCGGTTGTAGAACTGGCTCACCATATCGCGCAGCCGCTTGTATTCTTCGCCGCCTATCGCCTTTTCCGCAAGCACGGTAGGCGCGCCCATCATCGCTATCGGCACGACGAAGGCGTCATCCGGCACCTCGTCCACCGACAGCAGCGTGACCTCGCCGCATTCTTTTATGGCGCCATGGGCGATCAGCTTCCCCACATAGGGGTCGCCCCCGCCGCCCGCACCCAGCAGGGCTGCGCCAAGCGCTATATCCTCGATTTCCTGCATCCCGATTTTTCGCAATTGATAATCCTCCTGTATTCCCCGGCCCTCTGGCGCTTCCGCGCCGCCAGGGCGCCTGCCATGCCGCATCCGCCCCGGTGCCTGCATGCGGCTTCCGCTCCGCCGGGGCGCCTTCGCCATGCCGCGCCCGCCCCGGTGCCTGCATGCGGCTTTCGCGCCGCCAGGGCGCCTTCGCCATGCTGCGCCCGCCGGGCGCCCGCTATGCGCTGTATGAGCCTTCCTCTTCTTGCAGCACTGCCGCTTTCACTGGTATGAGCTTGATGAGAATGATATATGCGGCCATGGATACGATGATCCCGTTTATCGGCGCGATGAAGAACGGCACGACATTCGCTGTTATGTAGGCGACGGCCGCGCCGAGCGCGAACGACGTGACCCCGGCGACATTCACGCCCTTGGCCACGGCGAAGTTCTCGCGCCTGCCCTTCCCGACAATCCAGTATGCGGCGATGATGACGCCGGCGACCGGCGGGACGAACGATGTCATGATGCCGAGGAAGGCCTGGAAGCGATCCATGATCCCGGCCGCGCCGAGCAGCGTCCCCAGCGCCCCCGCTATTGCGGTTGTGGTCTTGAACCTGCCCTCGCCGAGGCCCAGCACATTGGACACCGCGATGCCGCCGCTGTAGGCATTCGTGACATTGGTCGTCCATGTGGCGAGGATCAGGCCGACCAGGCCTATTGCGGGGAGCCCAAGCGCCGACAGCACCTGGCTTATATCGTACTGCCCTGCCACCACGCTGCAGATCGCCCCGATGAACAGCACGGCCAGGCCTGACGGAAGCACGCCCAGCACCGTCGATTTTATTACGTCGCCGCGGTTCTTGGCGTAACGCGCGAAGTCGGCGCTGATCACGCCCCCTACGGCGAATGTCGCCACGGCGAGGTTGATCCCGCCCACGAAGCTCATCGGCGTCGGCGGGCTGTAGGACACCAGCACTGCCAGGCCGTTCTCTTTGAATATTGCCGCGAACAGGGCCCCTAGCAGCACTATTATCAGGACCGGGACCGCTATGTAATTCAGGTATTTGACCGCATTGTAGCCAAACGCGGCCGTCAGCAGCATGATCGCGCCCCATATCAAGGTGCTGACGAAGCTTGGTATCTCCAGCCCGGTCATCTGCGCCACCATGGTGCTGAACGAGCTGCCGCAGACCGCCGCCTGCACGCCGAACCAGCCCACGCACGAGATGGCGAGTATGAGGCTGATCAGGAACTGCGAGCCCCTTTTGCCAAGCGCGGCCTCGGCGATCGATACCGTCGGAAGCCCCATATCGCAGCCCTGCATGCCCATGAAGCACATGAACGCGCAGATGATGCCATAGCCTATGAGTGTTACCCAGAACATAGATCCGAGCGTAAACCCGGAACTCAGCAGCCCGCCCACCATAAGGCAGGGGACGCACACCATCGCCCCCACCCATACGGATGCGAGGCTTATCCAGCTTTGCCGTTTGTTTTTTCCGACCTGAAAGCCTGATGCCTTGTTTCCCATGCTGCACCTCCTCAAAACAATACAATATAATATAAATGGTATAATGCCGTGCGCCGATTGAGGCACAGCTGGCGCCTGCGGCGGCCCGCCGCAAAATGCCGTGATTCCAGCCTGCTTTCCAGCTGCCCTGCAATTAGCTTACAGTATAAGGATTGTATATGTTTTGGGTGGCAAAGTCTTTATCTTTTTAGACAAATTTTGAGGATGCCTATTTGTCTATTTTGACAAATAGGCGCTTCAGTGCCGCGGCTGTATAAAGCTCAAGCGTTTCGGGCAGCTTCCCTATGTGGAAGCCGAGCCGCCTGTTGATGCGGTTCAGCCGGTATTTTACGCTGTTCATATGGACATACAGGAGCTTCGCGCACTTCTGTATGTCGCTTTCGGCGTCGAGAAGGTACACGGTGAGCGTCTCCAACAGATCCGCCTTGTAGGCGGGGTCGTCGGACACAAGGCAGTCCAGCAGCGCCGTGTAGTTGTGGACAGCGTCCTCGCCCTGCTCTATTATCTCGCGGCAATTGTCCGCGAAGCTGATGTCGTGCTGGGAGAATACGCGTTTCGAAGGGAATATGGCCCGCGCCGTCGGCAGGGCGTTCTGGGCCTGCAGATACACGCGCCGCACATGGGCGGTGTCCGTGAGGTTGAGCCCCCAAGTCAGGACGGCGGGTATGCCGGCCTCCGCCATGGCATTGCTGAGTTCCTCGGCGACGGAGGGCAGGTCGCAGTCGAGGGGCGTGTCGAGGAAGGCGGCGATGTCCTGATTGTATATATCCGCGACAATCGTCTTGCACAGCGGCGACAATTCATCCTTAAGCATGGCCAGTATGGCCTGGAATGCCCGGACATCCCCCTCCAGCGGCGTTATCAGCCACATGTTGTGGATGGACCTCACGTCTATCTTGAATGCCTCCGCGATGCGCAGCATCTTTACCGGCTCGTCCTGCAATATGGCCTTCACGAGTTCCGGCAACACCTTCTCCGAATGGCTCTTGCTCCACAGGTTTACCGAGAGGCGTATGACATCTGCGATCTGCGATGCCGCATCCGCGTCAATGCTGCCGCCCGGCGTGAGGGCATAGAGTTCCAGCCGTGAGCCTATTGTCGTATGGATGGTCCTCCGGGCGGCGTAGTCCCCGCCCGCGATCACCTGCCCCGCGTCGATCTCCAGGGAGCTAGGGTAGCAGGCCACGTTCAGCAGCCCCCCTGAACCATCCGCCAATATCAGGGTCGCCTTTGTGCGGTCGCTGAGCATGCGCAGCACTGTATTGACGCTGCGCTGGTAGAACGGCAGGCGCGAAATGCGCTCCAGTATGTCGTCCTTGAACTGCCTTTCCGTCATCTGGTCCTGGAATAGCGCGAACATCACGTCGCTGATGACTTCGCTGTACCGCAGTTCCCTGCGGCCCTTGGGCATGAGTATGATGGGGAACTCCAGCTCGTCCGCAAGTTTGATCAGGTCTTCGTGGACCTCGCGCAGGATGATGCCGACATAGAACAGCACGATGCCGATCTCGCCGACTGCGGCCAGCCGCCGTATGGTCGCGCATTGCGCCCACACGTCGTTCCGCGCTGCGGCAAAGCACGATATGACAAGCTCGCCGCCGAGGAAGGCGATGGAACTCAGCATGTCCTCCTGCAGATCGTCCGCGAACGAATACTCCAGCACGCTGACCGAGCTGACGGTTTTGTTCAGCCCCTTTCTGCCGGCGATCACGCCCGCCTGCCCAAAGCAGGGCAGTTTCATAAGATCCGACACCTTCAGGCTCATTCGCCCTACCTCCATGCCAACCTGCGGGCCTGCGCCCCGGCGGCCATCACTTTCGCCCCGCGCCCCGGCGGCTATCCCTTCCGCCCTGCGGCCCGCGCCCCGGCGGCCATCACTTCCGCCCTGCGGCCCGCGCCCCGGCGGCCATCACTTCCGCCCTGCGGCCCGCGCCCCGGCGGCTATCACTTCCGCCCTGCGCCCCGCGCCCCGGCGGCCATCACTTCCGCCCTGCGGTCCCGCGCCCCGGCGGCCATCACTTCCGCCCTGCGGCCCGCGCCGCCTGCAGCTCCGCAACCCTGGCAAGCAGCTCATATATGTCGCCGTCCAGCGTGCGCCAGGTCGTGACGAAGCGTATGACGCCCTTGCCGCCCCCGGCATCGCTCCACCGCTCGAAATCAAAGCCTGCCTCGAGCTCGGCGATCATGCTGTTGTCGAATATCGGGAAGAGCTGGTTGGTCACAGAGCGAAAAGCAAATTCCACGCCCAGCCTGGCAAGCCCGCCTTGCAGCTTCCGTGCCTGCCGGTTCGCCTGCGCCGCGATCTCGAAGTACAGCCCGTTTTCAAGCACGGCGCAGAACTGCAGGCCGATCAGGAAGCCCTTGGCCATCATAGCCCCGCGCTGTTTCATGATGTAGCGGAAGTCCGCCTTCAGGGCCTCATTCACGATGACCAGCACCTCGCCGAACATCAGGCCGTTCTTCGTGCCGCCGATGTAGAATGCGTCCGCCAGCCCAGCTATGTCGGGCAGGCTGGCGTCGTTGGCTTCGGCCGTAAGGGCGACCGCCAGCCTCGCGCCGTCTATGTACAGCAGCAGGCCCAGTTCATCGCAGACGCCTCTCAGGCTGCGCAGCTCGGCGAGCGAATACATCGTGCCGCATTCGGTGGGCTGCGAGATGAACACAAGGCGCGGCTTCACCATATGCTCGTCCGTGCATGACACGTAGAGGCTGCGCACCTGTTCCGGCCCCAGCTTGCCGCCGTCCGGCGCCGCAGCCAGGATCTTGTGGCCGGCCGCCTCGATAGCCCCGGTCTCGTGTACGTTTATATGCCCGCTCGCGGGGGCGATGACTGCCTCGTGCGGGCGCAGGAAGGCCGCTATCGCGGCCAGGTTCGTCTGGGTGCCGCCCATGAGAAAATGCACATCTGCGCCGTCTGCGGCGCAAAGCCCCCGGATGAGCCCGGCGGCGCGGCGCGAATGCCCGTCCGTGCCGTAGCCGCTGTACAGCCCGTCATTCGCCTTGGCAAGCGCGTCCAGCACGGCGGGGTGCGCCCCCATGCCGTAATCGTTCATAAAAAATCGCATGACATAACCTCCTCGTCTTTGAGATTAAGTTAATATAATAAGCCCGTTTTGTCAACAATTTTTTTTACGGCGCCACACCGTATAAGGAGTCTGCTCCGTCATCCTTTGCCCACAGTAATTATACACTTACTTACGGCGCCTGCTCTGCGGCGTCTATTCGTCCTGTAGGGCGTCGTAGCCCTCCCGCCCTGTCCTGACCCTCACGACGTTCTCCACGTCGTATATGAATATCTTGCCGTCCCCGTAGTTCCCCGTGTGCAGGGCCTTCTTCGCCGCTTCGATCACGGTGCGCACCGGCACCTTCGACACCACTATCTCCACCCTTATCTTCTGGAGGAGGCGCGACTGGACCTCGACGCCCCTGTAATACTCGGCGTGCCCCTTCTGCACGCCGTAGCCCAGCAGGTTCGTGACAGTGAGCCCGGTTATGCCGATTTCGGTCATTGCCGCTTCCAATGCGTCAAACATGCTGGGCCGCGTTATCACCGAGAGTTTCGTCATCTTCGCCGCATTGGCCCCGGCCTCCGTGTGCCCGCGCACGGCTGCGCCGCCCGACAAGACCGCCGCGCTGCCCGCGGCACTGCCCGCCGCGCCGCCGCCCGCAACGCCTTCCTGCGCCGCCGCACCGATCGCCGCCGCGCCGCCCGCCAGAACCGCCGGGGCCGCCGCCATGCCCTGGATCATCGGCATGAAGTCCGCATAGCTGCTCTCTATGCCATGTTCATGTATGTCAAGCCCCTCTACCTCTTCTTCCCTCGATACGCGCAGCCCTATCGTGGCCTTGGTCAACGCGAAGGTTATGGACATGGTCAGCGCCACCCAGGCCGCCACCGCAATGACGCCCAGCGCCTGCACCCCAAGCATGCCGAACCCGCCGCCGAAGAACAGCCCCCCTTCGAGGGAGAAAAGGCCTACGCAGAGCGTCCCCAGCGCCCCGCAGATCCCGTGGACGCCTATGGCGCCTACCGGGTCGTCGATCCTGAGCCTTTTGTCTATCACGGCAATCCCTGCCACCACGGCCAGCCCTGAGATCAGCCCGGTCAGCATCGCCCCCACCATATTGGTGGCGTCGCAGCCCGCCGTTATACCCACTAGCCCCGCAAGCGCGCCGTTAAGCGTCATCGACACATCGGGCTTTTTGTACAGTATCCATGTCACTGCCATTACCGCCGTCGCGCCTGCCGCCGCAGAGATATTCGTGTTTGCGAATATGAGGCCCATCGACGCGATAGTGCCGTCGCCCGTAGCGGACACGGTCGAGCCGCCGTTGAAGCCGAACCACCCGAACCACAGTATGAACACCCCCAAGGCCGCCAGCGACAGGCTGTGCCCAGGTATCGCCCGTGATTTCCCGCTCCTGGAATATTTGCCTATGCGCGGGCCGACTAGCACAGCGCCGACCAGCGCTGCGGCGCCGCCTACGAGATGCACTGCGGTAGAGCCGGCAAAATCATGGAAACCGAGCTCTGAGAGCCATCCCCCGCCCCATATCCAGTGCCCGGATATGGGATAGACGATCATGCTTATGACGACTGAATAAATGCAGTAGGCGGAAAATTTCGTGCGCTCCGCCATGGCGCCCGACACTATTGTCGCGGCCGTCGCGCAGAACACGGTCTGGAATATCATAAAGGCCCACGGGGCGACGCCCTCCGGCGCTGCGCTGGCCACTACATCCCCCGCCAGGAACAGATCCGGCATGCCGAGCAGCCCGCCCGCCGAAACGCCGAACATGATGCTGAAACCAAGCGCCCAATAGATTATGGCGCCTATGCTCAGGTCCATTATGCTCTTCATGATTATATTGCCGACGTTCTTCGCGCGTATAAGCCCCGCCTCAAGCATGGCAAAGCCCGGCTGCATGAAGAACACCAGGGCCGCGCCCACAAGCACCCAAATAGTATCGACTGACGAAAACATGAAAACCACCTCGCTTCCTTATACTGTACTGTTCCCCGGCTAAAACTGTTCTCCAGCTAAAATCATGGTATCTTTGCGGCTATGGTTTGCCCGATGGTTTTGATCGGGGAACAATATCGCGCTCTCCACCGTGCTGCCCACTGATTGAAACATGGTCAAGATCTGTAGGCAGATTTGCCGCAATGCCAGAACCACAAAAAATAGGCAAGGGCGCCATCCATAGGCACCCTTGCCTTAAAAACATATTTAGTTTACATCAATCTGTGCCGCCTGTCAACCATAAAATGCCGGCCGCTATATCTTCACCACGACCAACACGCTGTCGGAAAGGCCGCTGCCGTCTGTCGCCGTCACGGTCAACACTGCCGTCCCTGCCCTCTTGAGCGTGAGTAGGCCGTCTGCATCGACCGTGAAGATCGACGGGTTGCTTGACACATACTGGAGCTTGTTGCCGTCGGTCGTCAGTTCCACCCTCGCCATATTGGGCCTCAGCGAGAATGTGGCGCGCGAGGTCGCGAACTTCAGTATGGTCGCCTTGACTTCTTCCAGCTCCACTGTCACGGAACTGTCGCCTGGCACCGTGAAGGCGCCGGCTGTGCTGTAGTAGCCGTCCTTTTCGGCTTCATACGTATATATGCCGTCCGGCACCAAGAGCTTGCCGTCCTTCGGCGTATAGACGAAGCCATCCGCGTCCTTCACGACGGCCGTCGCGTCTTCCGGAATCACGCTGAAGGCCACCTCATTCGGTGCGGGGCCTGCCTCGCGGGTGAACAGCCCAAGCGTCAGCTGGCCGTAGTTCAGGT
>JAIRSA010000166.1 GCA_031255695.1 Eubacteriales Family XIII. Incertae Sedis bacterium
AGGATCTTGCCCGTCAGGTCGCCCATGGCCTGCACCTTCGCCGCGGTGGCGAACCTGTCGGTGC
This sequence comes from Eubacteriales Family XIII. Incertae Sedis bacterium, assembly GCA_031255695.1. Lineage (GTDB taxonomy): Bacteria > Bacillota > Clostridia > Peptostreptococcales > Anaerovoracaceae > JAISED01. The sequence goes on from JAIRSA010000166.1 coordinate 65, forward strand.
TGCCATAGCCGATGATGTACGGCTCTGTCATGAAGGCTACCGGCGCCGCGAGATCCGTGGCCGGCGCACGTGCGCCCGCCGCGGCCTGGGCCGTCGGATAAGTAAGGGGTATGCGCCTCTGGTTGCCGTAGTAGTCGTTGTACGGCGCTATGGCCTTGTAGCGGTCGTAGCCGCCGTAGGCGGGCACGAAGGACGTGCCGTATTCATAGGTGAAGCCCAGCGCACGGACCGCGCCCCAGAGGTAGTCGTTGATCTCGCCGCTCTGGGCGTACATGACGTTGCCGTTCTGGTCGGCATGCAGGTTTATGTCGGCCTGCTTGCGGGCCAGCTCGCCGAGGAGGGGATGGGCATTATTGGGGTTGTTCACATAGGCCCATGCAAATATGACCAGCTGGCCAGATGTATGCCCCGATATGGACGAGATGATCTGGTTGTTCTTGTATACGCTGATCACAGCCTGGGTTTCAGGCTCGCTGTTCGGCGCCACGCCGCGGTAGGTGCCGCTGTTGTAGTCGGAAGACGAGCCGTTATTCGAACCCCAGCGGTATGACCAGTTCCTGTTTATGTCGATGCCGTAGGTGCCGTCCGGGTTCAGTGTCCTGTTCTTGCGCCAGCTGCCGGGGTTGTTGCGCTGGTCGTAGTGCATGCCGTCCGGGTTGCTCATGGGCACCATCCACACCCTCGTGCTGTCGAGCAAGGCGGTGACCTCGCTGTTCTTGCCATACTGGGTGAGCAGGTACCAAGTCAGGTTCATGGCCAGCTCGTTCGTAGGCCACTCACGTGCGTGGTTGCCGGCCATATGGAAGGTCTCGGGCCTGCCGTCCCTCTTGCCAGGCTCGTTGCAGATCTCCAGCGCGTAGATGGGGACGCCTTCGACGCTCGTGCCGATCACTTCCATTTTGACCAATTCGGGATATAGGGCCGCGAGGTAGTTCATCTCGCCGTAATATTCCGTAACGGTCCTGTAGCCTAGACGCTTCGGGAAGCCGTATTTTTCGTCAAAGGCGACATCCGTGGGGTCGAACATCGCATTTACGTCTATTTCCAAGCTAGGATCGCCAGTGGCCGATGAACCGGGTATGCCCGGGATGGGGGCCGCGAATGTCGAGAAGTTTCCGCCCTCCATCTCATAGCCCAGCCAATCGACCTGCGCGGTGGCGTCCTCCTCGATGACTATGTACTCTATATCGTTGGCCGCGAAGTACTCCCTCTCGAAGTCCTTGACCATTATCAGGGCCACATAGCCATCCTCAATGGCTATGATATCAAGGCCGGCTGCGTTCAGTTCATCAATGCCGGCCTGGTCCTGGGCCTCGACCGCCACAATGGGAATAGCCTTGGGCTCGGGTTTAACCGGATCCGCCGCCATTGCAGGGACTGTGGATACCAAAACCATCGATAAGGCAAGCGCCCATGCCAGTAATTTTTTCATGTAACACGCTCCTCTCATTAAACAGTTCACATATGGTTCACAATAACATATGTCCTAGAAAAAACCAGTTGCCTTGGTGCTAGCTTGTGTCCGTTTCGCCCATATTCCACCTCCTTGGCATACGCCTAATCCATCAGAAACCCTGGCATGCCGCAGCGCGGCCGCCCCTGGAGATCCGATTCTATGTTTCGCCTCCGCCCAAATGGGAGGTTTTCTGCATTTCCCTGCATTGTCTAAAAAATCAGCGGCTTTGCGAAGCCACCGTACATATACTGAATATGAGCGGGCGCAGCGGCGTATGGCGATAGCGTCTATCATGGCGTTCTGCTTTGTCGCTCTCCCTGCTCAGGATCGATATCAAAATACAGTACAGCATGGCCGGGATAAGGGCCCGGCGCTGCCTGCCGGATGAAACTGTGGCGTCACTGTGGCGCCACAGCATGAAGATACGGCGTCCGGATGGTGCGTCCGGGCCAGCGCTTCTTAATAAACATCGCCGCGCCAGCGCCGTTTGACGGCGCTAAAGGGCAATGCCCGGCAGCGCCTTTGCTGCTTCTCTTCTCTGTTGGTCAACATTATATATTAGCAATACTTACCAGTCAATACTTTTTTAAACTTTTGAAATTTTTTTATTTATTTATCACCAGATATAATGCTAGATTTTATGGGCTTATGTGCCAATCAGGCACAATCCGCTTGAATGCGGCGCCCCGCCGTGATAATATATATAGGCTGGGTCCTTGGCTTTGCAACGGAACAGGGCGGCAGATCAGCCGCAAAGATGCGATGGTTCTAGATCGGGGGGCAGCATTAGGGAGGATATTTCCATGCATAGAAAAAACGAGAAACTCAGCCTGGGCTCGCTTGTCACGCTCGCTTTCCTGGCTGCAATCCAAATCGTCCTGGAAAGGTTCATAGCCATCAACACGCCTTTTGTGCGCATAAGCCTCGGCTTCGTGCCCATCTGCATAGCGGCCATAAATTTCGGCCCCTTCTGGACCGCCTGCATGTGCGCCGCCGCCGATATCATCGGCGCCCTGCTCGTCCCGACGGGCCCGTTCTTCCCAGGCTTCACGCTCACCGCGATCCTGACCGGCGCCACCTACGGGCTGTTCCTCTACCGCCGCAGCGCGAGCTGGAAACAGGTGCTGCCCGCCGTCGCGATAGTCTGCCTGGTGTACAATCTGTGCCTTGACTCGCTGTGGCTTTACATCATTATGGGCAAGGGCTTCCTGGGCTACATACCTGCCCGTTTCGCCAAGGCAGCCATCATGATCCCGCTCCAGACCATGGCCATACCGGCAGTATGGCGGTATGTCAAGCGCTTCGCCCCCGGCACCCGCTAGGGCCGGCGCGCTTCCTCCTTGGCGAAGAAGACGCGGGCGGTTCGCCCCCGGCAACCGCTAGGACCGGCGGCCGGCGCTCTGGCCCGCTACAGTCCAGGCCCCGCAGGCTTCACAGGCGGCGGGGCGGGCAAGATCCCCGAAGGCCCAGCTTCGCCAGCCGGCCCTAGCGCCGCGGCTGGCTGCGCGTCACTCGATCGCCTCGTACATCTGGGCCGCGTCTTCCTTGCGCGGCGATTCCGTCAGCGCGGCCACCCGCACCTTCACCTCCGAATTCCCGAAACGCAGCAGTATGATGTCGCCCAGCTTCACCTCGGCGCCCGGCTTCGCCGGCCTGCCGTTTATGAGCACACGTTCCTTCTCGCATGCCTCCTTCGCGACAGTCCGGCGCTTTATCAGCCTGGAATTCTTTAAATATTTGTCTATCCTCATTGATCTACCTTTCCGTCGTTCCATAGCACATGCAAGTATAGGCTTCTCGGTAAACTCCTGCCACGCTCGGTAAACTCCTGCCCGCTAAAGCGGGGGAGTTCTCGAGTGGCACCTTCCTGCCGGTTGCATAGGGCGCGCAACCGGGGATAGGTGCGCATAAAGCGGGGGAGTTCTCGAGTGGCACCTTCCTGCCGGTTGCATAGGGCGCAACCGGGGATAGGTGCGCAATACAAAAGGACTGTCCCACGGCGGGTGCGCCGGAACAGTCCAATTCATCTGTAAAGCAATTTACAAAGCCGTAGCGCATGTCTGTGCGCAGACGCCCTGCATTGGCAGCTGGCTGGCGGGGAACCCCATAGGCCTGCCGCTTCACAGGAACGCCGCAAAACATACAGCCCGTTTTATTTGTTGACGGCATCCTTGAGGGCTTTGCCCGCTTTGAACACAGGCGCCTTTGCCGCATCAATCTGAATAACTTCCTCAGGCTTCCGGGGGTTTCTTCCCTGTCTGGCTTTCCTCTGGCGTGTCTCGAATGTGCCGAAACCGATGAGCTGCACCTTGTCACCCTTAACCAACGCATCCTCAATGCTTGCTATCGTCGCGTTAACCGCAACCTCTGCGTCCTTTTTAGTGAAGCCTGTCTTATCCGCAACACTTGTAATCAATTCTGCTTTATTCACGAAAAAAACCTCCTTTAATAAAATTTAGTTCAGAAAATATAAAACCCAACATTTGGCAGACAAAACTTACTTGACGCCGCCTTCCTTCTTAGCCTTTTCCCATAACTCGTCCATCTCGCAGAGAGCCATGTCTTCAAGTTTTCTTCCAGCGCTATAAGCCTCAGATTCCACAAAAGCGAATCTTTCCATAAACTTCCGCGACGCGCCTTCCAAAGCGTCTTCCGGATCGATCTTGAGGAACCTAGCCACATTCACGACTGAAAACAGCAAATCCCCAAGCTCGTCTTTGAGCCTTGCTTTATCCCCAACAGCACAGGCTTCGAGAAGCTCCTTGGCCTCCTCTTCGACCTTCGCGAATGCGCCATCCACACTCTCCCAGTCAAAACCTGCCTCCGCAGCCTTCGCCTGCACCTTGAAACTCCTAGTAAGCGCCGGCAATGCTTTGGGTATACTGCCCAAGATCTCGGAATGCATAAGCGCTCCCTTCTCTTGCCTTTTCACATTTTCCCATTTTTCAATTACTTTGTCAATAGTTTTAGCGCTTTCTTTTGAAAAAATGTGAGGATGTCGCCTGATCATCTTGTCTGAAACCCTATTTGCTATGTCGGCAAGCCCAAACAGACCCTTTTCGCTGGCCATTTCGCCGTGGAACACCACTTGCAGCAGGACATCGCCCAATTCCTCCTCCAGGTTGTCCATGTCGCCGCGCTCGATCGCGTCCTTGGCCTCGTAGGCCTCTTCGATCAGGCACTGCTTGATGCTCTCATGCGTCTGCGCCATATCCCAAGGGCAGCCGCCCTCGCCGCGCAGCACGCCCAATATCTCCGCCAGGCGCGCTACCGCGTCGCCCGCCCCGGCGCGCCTTTCGTAAAGCCGCGCGTATTCTGCCCTGAGCCCGCCGCCCCCGCAATATCCGCTTGTGTTTTCTGGCATGGCGCCCTCCTTTGTATACTGCAATAATGCCGGCTGCATCCCCGGCCGCCGGAACGGCCCAAGGCCCGGCCGCCTACGCCGCATCGCGGCCCCTGCCGCCCCTAGCCCTTCTTCGGCCGCCTGAACTTCGCGGACAGTTTCGCGAGTTTCGCGCCTTTCGGGAGCAATGCCAGCTCTTCTTCCGTTATGGCGCCGCTTACGAATATCATCGCTATATATACCGCCGCGCCCGCGCATACGGCGAAAAGCGTGGATGCCGCGTTCCCGGCGAAGCCGCTGCCCCCGATCAGCGCCGCACAGGCCTTTTGGGCCAGGATCACGGTCAGGCACATGGTCGCTGCGGCAACTATCGGCTTGACGAATGTCAGGCGGATATCGAAATCCGTGCCCGTGTACCTCTTCACCGCCAGCAGGTTAAGGGCAGCCGCGACAATATACGCGCACACGGTGCCCACCGCCACGCCCTTGATGTTGACCGACGGTATGGCGATCAGGCTCAGGCTTACCGCCACCTTGACGATTACCCCCACTGAAAGGTTGGCGACGGGGATCATCTGCTTGCCTATGCCCTGCAGCACCCCCGTCAGCGTCTGCACCGTGGAGAGGAATATTATCCCGAACGCGAGTATAAACAGGAACGGCGCTGCGGACAGGGCCGCCTGTGGCTCTGCGGGATATAGCAGCAGGAGTATATTGCCCGGTATGGCCATCATGCCAAAGGCGCAGGGCAGGCCGATTATGATGGCCGTCCTCAGCCCTAGGCTGATATTATGCCTGAGGAACTGCGTGTCCCCGCTCTTGAAGGCCGCCGCGACCGCCGGCACGAGGCTCATCGCCACCGCCTGCGTCAGGATCTGGGGCAGGTTTATGAGCGGGTTGGCGAAACCCGCAAGCTGCCCATATGCCTTCAGCACCTCGTTGCCCTGCCAGCCCAGGTAGTCCAGGCGCGTCGAGATTATCTTGAGATCTATCGTGTTCATGATCGGCATGATGGCCGCGCCTATGGTTATCGGCACCGCGATCGCGAATATCCTCAGCATGATCTCGCCGGCCGGCTCCTTCCGCCCGCGCCTGCGGGCGGCCCTCGCGTCTGCGCCGCTTCCGCCATGCGCGGCGCTGCCGCCGGCCGCGTCCGCCCCGGTGGCCCCGGCGCTGCCTGTACCGCCAGCCCCCGTGCCCCTGGCATCGGAAGGCCTGCCGCCCGGCGCCCTGTCCCCGCGCGCCTTCTGGCCGCGCCTGTACATGAAGTATATGGCCGCGACCGTGATCAGCCCGAAGATCGAGCCCGATGTCGCGCCGAAGGCCGCCCCCGCGGCCGCGAACTCCTCGCCCTTGGGCAGTAGCAGGTAGGCCAGCGCCAAACCGGTCGCGACGCGGAAAAACTGCTCGGAAACCTGTGAGTTGGCAGTCGGGCGCATGTTCTGCATGCCCTGGAAATAACCCCTGAACGCGGCCATCAGCGGCACGATCAGCAAGGCTGGCGCTATGGCCTTGACCGCAAAGGCCGAAGCCCCCATATTAGAAAAAAATCCCAGCAACAATTCCGTCTGGAAAAAGCATATGTAGAACGATGCGAAGCCGATGATGAACAATATGCCGAAGGACATGCGGAACACCCTGTGGGCGCTGCCATGGTCCCCCACCGCTATGCGCTCGGACACCATGCGCGATATCGCGACGGGCAGCCCCGAATTCGACAGGACCAGGAACATCACGTAGATCGTATAGGCGGTCTGGTAATAGCCCATGCCCAGGTCGCTGATCATATTGCCGAGGGGGATGCGGAACACTGCCCCTAGCGCCTTTATTATGACGCCTGCGGCAGCGAGGACCACAGCACCTTGGAAGAAAGTCTTTTTTGCCATTCTAACTCAATTCCCCAAGTATTTTGCGGGCGGCTTTTTCGCACTCGGACACGACCTTCTCTATATCCAGCGTCTTGTATTCGCCCCCCTCATATAGGACCCTGCCATCGGCCATCGTCAGCGCGACATCGCTGCCGGACGACGCATAGACAATATTGTTCAGCAGGTCATGCACAGGATGCATGTTCGGATGCGAGATGTCCAGCACGATAAGATCCGCCTTTGCCCCCACGCGCAGCATGCCGCAGCCGGGCCGCCCCTGGCTCAGCGCGCCGGCGGCGGTCGCCGCGCGGATCGCGTCCAGTGGGCTCACAAGCGTCGGATCCCGCCTTGAAAGCTTGTTGACAAGCGCGAAGAACTTCATCTCCTCGATGAAGTTCAGGCTGTTGTTGCTTGCAGGGCCATCCGTGCCAATGGCCACATTGACCCCCTTCTCCAGCAGCAGCGGGACGTTGCATGCGCCGCTCGAAAGCTTCATGTTGCTCACCGGGCAGCTGGCTACAGTCACGCCTTTCTCCCGCATTATTTCCATATCCGCCTCTTCCACCCATACGCAATGGGCCGCGGTGGACCTTACGTCGAACAGCCCCAGCGAAGAGAAGTACTGGATGGGCGTCATGCCGCCGTGCCGCTGTTTGCACGCCTCATGCTCCTCCTCGGTCTCGGATACATGCACATGCATGTTCGCGCCTATGCTGTGGGTGTACTCGGCAAGCTGGCTGACGATCTTCGGCGTCGAGGTGTATTCGGCATGGATGGACATGTCGATCAGGACCCGGCCATCCCCTGCCCCGTTATATGTCTCATAAAGCCACACGCTATCGCTGAAGCCCTTGAGCCCGTATATGTCGGCGCCCTCATCGAAGCATAGCACGCCCCTGCTTATATTGGCCTTCATGCCGCTTTCCAGCACCGCCTCCGCCATATCGCCGCAATAGTCGTACATGTCCGTGGAAGACACTATGCCGAAGCGCATGGACTC